>JAUIDM010000524.1 GCA_030428915.1 Alphaproteobacteria bacterium
ATACACCGTCAAGATCGGCATCATGGACGAAGAACGCCGGACCTCGGTCAACCTCAAGGAATGTATCCGCGCGGCCAAGCACCGGGTTGCTTTCATCAATACCGGCTTCCTCGACCGGACGGGGGACGAGATCCACACCTCGATGGAGGCGGGGCCTTTTTCGCGAAAGGATTTCATCAAGCGCAAGGCCTGGATCACGGGCTACGAGAACCAGAATGTCGATATCGGGCTGGAATGCGGATTGTCGGGCAAGGCGCAGATCGGCAAGGGCATGTGGGCGATGCCCGACATGATGGCGGCGATGCTGGAGCAGAAGATCGAACATCCGAAATCTGGCGCCAACACGGCCTGGGTGCCCTCGCCGACGGCGGCCACCCTGCATGCGCTGCATTACCACAAGGTCGATGTGTTCGCCGTGCAGGAGAAGCTTCGGAAAGGCGGGCGGCGGGCGTATGTCGACACGATCCTCGATATCCCGTTGGCGGCCTATCGCAAATGGACGCCGTCGCAGGTGGCGCGTGAGGTCGAAAACAACTGTCAGGGTATTCTTGGTTATGTCGTGCGCTGGGTCGATCAGGGCGTGGGGTGTTCCAAGGTGCCCGATATCAACGATGTCGGCCTGATGGAAGACCGCGCGACCTGCCGCATCTCGGCCCAGCATGTGGCGAACTGGCTGCATCATGGCGTGGTCTCGAAAGATGAGGTGATGGAAGCGCTGAAGAAGATGGCGGTCGTCGTTGACCGGCAGAATGCGGACGATCCTGCCTACCGGCCGATGGCGCCCGGTTATCAGGGCATCGCCTTTCAGGCCGCGTGCGATCTGATTTTCCTCGGGCGTGAACAGCCGTCGGGTTATACTGAGCCTGTGCTTCACCGGCGACGTGCCGAGGTGAAGGCGGCGGGTTGATCGCGGTTTGTGGCATATAGGAGGGGCTGAGCGATGCTTGGGATCGAAGCGGCAAGGGTGATCATCGCCGAGGCGCTGAAGACGGGGCAGGAGGCGGGGATGAAACCCCTGTCGGTCGTCGTGCTGGATGCGGGTGGACATGTTCTGGCCTTCGAGCGGTCGGACGGGTCATCGCCCGGCCGGTTCGATATCGCGCGCGCCAAGGCGCATGGCGCGGTGATTCTGGGGCTTGGCGGGCGGGCGCAGATGGCACGGGCCGAGGCGCAGCCCTACTTCATGGCCGCGCTCAGCGGGGTTTACGAGGGCCGCATCCTGCCGGTTCCGGGGGGTGTTCTGATCCGCGATCCGTCGGGCGCGGTGGTCGGCGCGGCGGGTGTCACCGGCGATACGTCCGACAATGACGCGATGGCCGCCGAGGCCGGCATCCGCGCCGCCGGATTCGAGCCGGAGGCCTGAGGCTCACCCTCAGCCGTCGCACGGCCATTGTGCACAGAGCGGGGCTTTCCCTTGGTCCGGTGGCGTTCTATCCTCTCACCGGGGGAAGACAGGACGGAGCGCGCATGACACGGCCCATTGTCGGCATCATCGGCAATATGAACGTTCTCGACAACGATTACTCCGTTCATGCCGGGGGTGTGATCAATTCCGAGGCGGTAGCACAGGTGGCGGGCTGCATGCCGCTTCTGATCCCTGCCGATCCGCGGCTGGTGAGTGTTGCCGAACTGATTGAGGCCTGTGACGGGTTCCTGCTGACCGGCGGGCGGCCCAATGTGCATCCCGAGGAATATGGCGAGGCACCGACAGAGGCGCATGGCGCCTTCGACCGCTGCCGCGATGCGATCACCTTGCCCCTGATCCGTGCCTGCGTAGACCGTGGCCAGCCGTTTCTAGGCGTCTGCCGGGGGTTTCAGGAGGTCAATGTCGCATTGGGCGGTACGCTTTATCCCGAAATCCGGGACCTGCCGGGGCGCATGAATCACCGGATGCCGCCCGAAGGCACGCTGGAGGAGAAATTTGCCCTGCGCCATGCGGTTCGCTTCACCGAAGGCGGGGTGTTCCAACGCCTGTTTGGCGCGGCGGAGGTGATGACGAACACGCTTCACGGTCAGGGGATCAAGACCGA
>JAUIDM010000140.1 GCA_030428915.1 Alphaproteobacteria bacterium
CTGCCCGTCTCCGGGTCGATCAGACCGGCCTTCACCATCGCGTCGATCTGCGGCGCCATAGAATGATCTTCGTTCAATTGGCGCAGCTTGCCGCCACGGAGATGATAAAGCGGCGAATCCCCGATCGACATCCAGTACATCCGGTTTTCAACCAGAACGAGCGAGACCAGCGTCGCTCCCATTCCCCGGGTCTTGGGATTGTCGATGACATAGTCGCGCACGCAGGCATTCGCGTTGGACGCGGCCGAGGTCAGATAGTTGGGGATTTCACCCTCGAATTCCTGAAAGTTGGCGCTTTCGAACTTCAGCTCGCTGAAGACCTCGGTCACGACAATCTTCGAGGCAACGTCTCCGGCGGCATGTCCCCCCATGCCGTCCGCCAGAACCACGACGCCGATATCCGTTCCCGCCGGGAAGTCGGTAACAATCGCATCTTCCTGATAGTCCCGACCGCCCTGGCAGATCGCGGAGGCGACGTCAAAGCGCGGTTCAGGCGATCTCCACATTGTCCGCCTCCTCGCCGTCCTCGCCAGCCCAGTTGAACTCTGCATCGCAGAGGGCGACAAAGCGCAGCGTGGTTTCGCCGAGACGGATCAGATCGCCGTTTTTGAGCACCTCGTTACTGATGACCGGCTTGTCATTCAGACGGACGATGTTGCTCTTGCCGCCATGGCCAAGGAACACCTGATGCGATTCCGGATCGTAGACGATCGCAGCATGGTTCGAACGCGAAATGGCGTTGTCGCCGAAGTCGAGCTGAATGGCCTGATCGTCGCCACGGCCGATCTGGGCCATGCCGGTCTGAAGGGTGAAGGATTCACCTCGGCCCGGCCCCTTGACGACGACGACCCAGCCGACCGGGAACTTGGACCCGCGCGACGAGGACTGAACCGGATTGTTGAACAGATCCACGACCTGCCCGTCGGACTTGTCGAAGCCCAGAAGGCGCGTCTTGGTCCGCCGCTTGCGGGCGGGCGCATCGCCGATGCGAGGCGACACATCAAGCTGGCTGGGCACGACCGGCGCAGGCCGATCAGCACGCATGGGCGCGGTGGACGGGGCGGCCGCAGATTCGGTCTCCCTCGCACCGGTCGACGGTGCAAGCGGGGTCGAATCGTCTTCCAGATCCCAGATGTTCAGCGGCGCCTCGGCCTTTTCGGCGATCGGCTCCTTCTTCATCGCCATCTCTACAGCCATGGCTGCAAGATCATCCTCGACCACCGGATCCGTCTTGACCCGCAACGCGTCGACCACGTCGGACAACGGCGGGACATTCAGATCCGCTACGTCAATATCGTGCTCTTGCGACGGTTGTGCGTGATGGCCGGAACGGCCAAGCAGCTTTCCAAAGATTCCCATTGCTCTCGCCTTTCAATGCGATGTCAGAGCGGAGGTCAGGCAGCTCCGACTTCACTCCTCCAGAACCTTGTGACCACCTTAATTGGGCCAAAAAATGACATGACTTTGTTGTTTCCAAAGCCTGACCCAATCCGGCCATATACCGGGGCGCGGCGATGCCGACCTTGTTCGCTCCCCGCAACCAATGATTGAAGAATGCCGCTCCCGGCCTGCACCGGGGGCGGCACATCGTTTACAGACCCGTTTTGTTGAAATCGGCGAGGCTGTCAGCGATGACGGCGTACCATTCGCCGCTTTCGCGCATCTCGTTCAGGCCCTTGTTCAGCATCGCGATATAGACCCGGCCGCGCGGATTGGTCTTGTGGGACACAAAGCTCAACTGCAGAAGCTTGGAAAGATATGGGTTCTGGACGAACTCGCCCTTGCCTTCCAGCGCCTTGATTTCGGCAGTCGCGTTCTCGATCTCGAAGCTTGTCACATCGGCATCGCCGTCCAGCAGCGCCTTGAAGCAGTCAGCGGGCTGGGCCGGCTGAATCATATCGACCAGCGGCTCCACCAGACCCTCTTCCTCCAGGTCGAAGGTGAACCAGCCGTTCGGGCGGCAGATGCGCGCGCCGCTCAGATCCGAGAAGTTGCGCACATTGGCGTATTGGTTGTCGGCGAGCGTGTAGAACCCGACGGCCGATTCATAGATCGGCAGCGTAGCGTCCAGTTCCGTGCACCGCTTGACCATGCCTTCCGACAGCATGTCGAGCTTCGAACAGTCGGGAATGTACCAGGCGATCGACACGTCGAATGCGCCAAGCGGCAGAAGCGTTTCGGTGTGCGCCGCCCAGTCGTCAACGAAGCTTACATTGTATTCGCGGTCGTTGCCGCCGCGCTGAAGCGCAGTCGTGGCCAGCCGAACCAGCATGCCACCGCCCTTCAGATCCTCGCCCGCAAAGGGCGCCCAGCCGTTGCCCGATACCAGCTTGATCGGCGGCTCGTAGATGTTGGATTTGGCGCGCTTGGCCTGCTTGGCTTCTTCCTCTTCGATAATCTGGGTGACATCGCTGTCAGCGGAAAGCTGGCCGTCCTCGCAGGGGATCTGCAACACGGTCCCCGCCACGAGGTTGTTTGGGTTACCGATCGCATTGCGGTTGGCATTGAAGATCATCTGATAGTCGAAAGAACCGTAGGCCGCCTCGGCGATGGAGCCGAGGCTGTCACCCTCCTTCACCGTGTAGGAGGAACAGGCCTCTTGCGCGGCGGCAAGGCCGGGCAGTACGGTCAGGGTCATCCCAACCAGCAACAATGTCTTCAAGTTCGAGAGCTTCATCATGGTCATGGTCCTTAGTCGGGCTTTCATGGTCTGCATGTCTGTACTCACTTCATGTCTGTGGTGTTTCGGCGACGCGGTCATCACGACACGGTCCTTTCGTTCTACGGACGCTGGAACGTCGTCCCCTCAATTGACCTTCGCCGCCATCTGACGCTGAAGATCGGTCGAAACGATGTCGTACCACTCGCCGGAGCTGACCATCTCGCGCAGGCCAGCATTCAGCAGATCAAGGGTTTCCTTACCCCTTGGGTGGTTTTTGTGAACCAGAACATAGAGTTCCTTGACCGCGCCGAGGTTCTGGTTTTCGACAACCTCCTCCGTCAGGCCCAATGTGGCTATCGTGTCCG
This sequence comes from Alphaproteobacteria bacterium, assembly GCA_030428915.1. Lineage (GTDB taxonomy): Bacteria > Pseudomonadota > Alphaproteobacteria > Rhodobacterales > Rhodobacteraceae > Albidovulum. Next base: position 3,028 of record JAUIDM010000140.1, read on the forward strand.
CCGCCACCATGGAATCGAGCGAGATGACATCGACCGATCCGGCCATGAGGGCGTCGAAGCACTCCCGCACCTGCGCCGGGCGGTACATCTTGACCACCGGCTCGGAGAGACCTGCGGCGTCGAGATGGGCGGTCGAATAACCTTCGGGCCGGCAGATGCGGGTTCCGAACAGCTCCTCATATTTCAGAGCGATGTCATAGCCGCTGCCATTGCGGGCGAAGAAGCCGTCGACGACTTCATAGAACGGATCGGAAAAGTTGTAGTTTTCACACCTGTTCCGGTCGTGCTCTGACAGCGCGGCGGGTTGGTCGCAATCGGGCTTGGACCAGGGAAACGACCCGTTAAACGCAAGGACCGGAAGCAGCAGGTCGAGATGCGAATCCCAGTCATTGATGAACTGCACTTCGACCTTCCGCTCCGGATCGGATCGGAAGGCGGCCGTTTCGACAAGCTGCGTGAAAACACCCCGCCCCGGCAGGCCTTCATCCGTGAAGGGCGGGAAGTCATTGCCCGTGATCAGAACGATCGGCCCCTGGTCGGAGGCGGCGGCCTCCTTCGCCGCTTCTGTCGCTTCGGGCAGGACAGTGGGCGCGGCTTGCGCGACCGTGCCGTCGGCGCAGGGCAGACGCAGCAGCGAACCGACTTCGATCAGGTTCGGGTTGGACCCGATCCGGTCGACATTCGCGTCGTAGACCATGCGGTAGTCGTCGTTGCCATACGCCTTCTTCGTAATCTTGAGGAGCGTATCGCCCGGGGCCACGCGGTAGGATTTGCAGGCCTCCTGGGCCATGGCCGCACCGATACCCAAGGTAAGCACGATTGCCGACGTGCCCAAAAGTCTAACACAATGCCGCATTCAGTTCGTCCTTTCGTTCCGGAAACGGGAAGACCGGTTCGCGAACAAGCAACAGCCAGTCCGGCCGTGGGCGCGTCTCCCCGTCAGGGTGATTTGAGTCTTGGAAGTCGATTGGTCGGTCGATTGTCGTCACTCTGATTGTCGCCAAACCGGTGTTCGCGTCAGAGTTACTCGTTATTCGACACAATTCCCGGCGTCTTTATCGGCCGGCAGAAGTCGGAAACGGCCGACTTCGGATACTATTCCGCGAACATTGTTCGGGGGGACCTCACAACCGTTGCATCTGGTCAAGATACCGTGGTCGGCCCCTGTTTCGGTTTCCTCTTGTTTCTGCGTGGGGCGCGCCGCCCCGCGAAGTCCTGTGTTCGGTGCGGCGGCACGGAGTTTACCGTGACGACGCGCTCTTCAATCATTTCTGTCGGGCCAGCGCGGCCGCGACCGTCAGTTCGCCGCCATCCCGCTGCACAACAAATTCGGCCGTGTCAGCGCCATTTCCGGTCAGTCCGGCCATTGCCATCTCAATTGCGTCGACGGTTTCGAAACGGGCACCGGTGCCGGTTTCGCGCAGCAGAATATCCCCGGCGTGCAGGCCGTTCTCGGTCGTTCCGTCGACTTCGGTCACGGTTGTAACCCATGCACCGTCAGTCATGCGCGCTTCCAGCACCGTACCATCGGCCAGACCGAACCGGCGCACCACGGGCACGGCCATCAGACCACGCTCGAACCGCTGCGTTTCGACGTTCTTGTAGCGCACCGTCGTGCGCGCATAGCCATCAGGGTCGATCACCATGGCATTCAGAACCAGCGTTGCAAACGGCCGCTCGACCGAAAAAGGTTGGTCATTGACGGTGAAGATCTCCGTGCCCGGGGCAATCCAGCTTCCCGAAACCGCAAGGTCCGTTTCGGCCGGGACATCGGTGATCAGCACCACCTGAGCGTTGCGCACAGCATTTTGCGAGAATTCAAAGGGGATCGCGATATCCCACAGAGCGAAGGTCACCTGCTGCTGCAGAACCGGGCCGTCTGCAACCGACTCGGGCGCGGCAACCAATTCGGACGCAAACGCGGCGACTTCCGCGACCTCAGGGGCGGCTGTCTCGGCTTCCGCGGCTTCGGCGACAGCGGGTTCGGCGGCCTCTGCTTCGGCGGGAGCCCCAACCACAGCTTCGCCGACCACGTTGGGCGCATCCTCGGCTGCCGGTGCTTCGATCAGTGCGGGGGCAGCCTCCAGCGTCGGAGCGTCATCAGCACGCGCGGTAACGTCGGCGGTTTCCTCTGCGGCGGACGCGGCAGTTGCCGCATCGCCGGACACGCCGAACGACGGGGCGGTCGCCTGAACAACAACCGCGCTTTCCTCGACGAAGCTGGCCGCCGCCTCAGTCGTTGTTTCGACGGCGGGTGCGGGCGGCACGGCCTCGTTCCCGGTCAAACCCGTCAGCTTGCCGTCAACATATCCGTAACCGACGAGGCCAAGAACCGCGAGAACGGCCAGCGCGGACACGGCCATCAGACCGCCGCGCTTCTTTGCCGGCGTTTCGACGGCAGATTCTGGCGCGCGTTCTGCGGCCTGCGCCGGTTCGGCCATCCTGGCCGCTGCGATATCGGCCTCGGCGGCGATAGCGACCGCAGCATCGATGTCGTCGTCGTCATCCTCGCTCTGAACGAGAAGACGCAGGATCGCCTCTTCGGGATTGCCGTCGACGGTAGTATTGGCTGCGGGTTGATCCAGCATCGCCAGCCATTCTGCGGCCGATTGAATGCGCATCGAGGGCTTGGTGTTCATCGCCTTGTCGATCGCTTCCAGAAAACCAGACGGATACCCGCCAACGGCACCGGCGAGCGGTTCATAGGGGTCGGGACGCTGTTCGGCGATCGCGGCCAGGCGGGCCTGACCGTTCACAGGCGCTTCGCCCTTGATAGCGTGATAGAGCGATGCGGCCATCGCGTAGAGATCGCTCCACGGCCCCTGCTCGCTCCCGGCAATGTAGAATTCCTGCGGCGAATAGCCATCCTTGACCACGCGCAGAGCCGAGTACTTGCGCCCCGTGACGCCTTCATTTTCGCGCGCGGCGCCGAAGTCGATCAGGATCGGCTCCCCCTGACGGGTCAGAAGGATATTGTCCGGAGAGATGTCGCGGTGAAGCAACCCGTGCTCATGCACATAACCGATCGCGGACAGGAGTTTGCGCGTGATCCCGACAATCTGTTCGGGCGTCAGCTTGGCAGCGGGATCCTCGACGATATCAAGCAGATCCATCCCGTCCACGAAATCGATGGCCATGTAGGCGGTATCGTTGTCCTCAAAGACCTGATGCACGCCGACGATGTTCGGATGCTGGAGCTTGGAAAGGCTGCGCGCCTCTTGAATGAAGTGGCGGATGATGGATTTCAGTTCGTTCTGGTGCGCCCGCGAACGCGCGCTGACGATCGTGTTCGTGCGACGGCAGAAGGCATCGGCGAAGCATTCCTTGATCACGACATCACGATCCAGGCTATCTTTTGCCAGATAGGTAATGCCGAAACCGCCATTGTTCAGAAACCGGGTGATCGTGTACTGGCCGTGCAGCAGGGTCGTTCCCGGTTGCAACTCATCCATGTGCCCTTCGAGTTCCGATTTCTCGACAAGCTCGTTCAGAGACATCCCAGTTCTCCAGTTCCGCGACCGTTGTGCACGAAAGCGGTCACACCACAGCCCCAAGTTCAAAAACCACGACCAACTCGATCCTGGTATCCGCCCTTCGCTGATCCCCCCAGAACCCGGCAACAATAGGGCGCAAAGTGGGAATATTGACGAAAGCGCGACAGTTTCGCTGGTGTTTTCTTTTGTTTCCGGACGCGCCACAGCCTTAATTACAAGGCTCTACAGGCTGAATCACCGCAATTTCAGCAATGAACGAAGCCTTTGGGGCAAATGTGCTGGCGCTAGCTGTTTTAGGCCAGCCAAACGACCATGCGGCTCTGCCGCGCCTCGGCATCGGCCCCCGATTCGGATTTGGAAACAATCGGACCGGGACCGCTTCAGACCCGGTTCAGTTCAGGCGCCGTGGCTGCGGTCATAGCCATTGACCGATGGACCGGTCCACGCCCCCAATGCGCCCGGCGCTGGTCGAAGCACTTCAACCAGAAGGGGAAAGCATGCGGCGGTGTCCGAGGAATGCTCGGCCGAACAATCCCCGCCCGGACACGCGGACAAGGCGCCCAGCAAATCGATCTCGGCAAAGAATTCCAGATAGTCGCCCGGTCGGACCGGCGACGCCTTCATGAAATATTGGCCGGTGTCGCGCGTGAAACCGGTACACATGAACACATTGAGCACATCGTGGACGTCACCCTCGACTTCAGCGAGCGGCAATCCGGTTTCATCGGCAAGGGCGCGGGTCAGGTTGGAATGACAGCAATGATGGTATTGCCCGCCGCCGCTCAGCAGGTTGTGCGTGTAGGGATCGCAGCGCGTTCCGATTACATCATGCACGCTGCCACCGAACGCGTCGAAGCCATACCAGTCGAGCGTGTCATGGGTGATTGTGGCCATTGGCCTCATATAGGGAAAGCAGGACCACATCCGGTCGCCGGTCGAGAGATGCGTTCCGTGCAAGGCGCGTGTCTTTCCCGAATAGAATCGTTCGCTCAGTTCGTTGGCGTTCCACAGGTTGAGGTCACCGACTTGCGGCCCATCAACCGAATGGATGCGGAAGAACTGACCGGCGGCGACCCGAAAGCACCGCGCCTCGCGCGGTGGCACCGTCACGCTGCTGATCACCTGCAGGCCTTCGCGCGCGGCCCGATAAAGTGCCATTTCGGGCGCGGGCAAGGTATCCGGCGGGTAACAGACGACGGGGCGAACCGCGCGCCGCGTCCCGGCATCATCGGGTGCGGTATTTTGCGGATGGTCAGGCTTCATACGACACCTCCTGGCGGACAACTCTGGCCGGGCGATACCGCGCGGTCAATCACGGAGCGGTGATTCGGGAACGAATAAAAGGCGAAAGAATGTGACGCCTGCGCTATGCGGTCGGTTACTTTCGTGCGGCCGTGCCTGACAGATCACCGGAATGGCGGTGCAGTTTTTCGCGCACATCTGACAATCTGCCGGTTTCGGCTGTCATCTTGACGTGACGTACCCGTTTCGTACCGGCGCAATGGTCTTGTGCCCTAACTCCCGCGCACTAGGCTTTGCACATTCGCCACTACAGGCGCATGCTACAAAAAACAACACAACCCTGGGAGGTCATCCGATGATGAACAAACTGCTCCTTTCCACCATTCTCAGTGCAAGCCTAGCCCTGCCGACCGTTGCGGCGGAAGTCGCGGCAGGCGACACGCTCGCGGAAAATCAGGAATATACCTACTGGCTCCTCGATGCGATCAAGTCGATGGACCCGCAGATCAACACCGATGTCGAAGGCTCGGGCATCATGCGCTCGCTCTTCGAAGGGCTCTACAACGAGGATCAGGTCGGCAACCTCGTGCCGGGCGTCGCCACGTCCTACGAATTGTCCGACGACAAGATGACTTACACCTTCCACCTGCGCGACAATGCCAAGTGGTCGAATGGCGACCCGGTGACGGCAAACGATTTCGTTTATGCCTGGAAGCGTCTGGCCGATCCTGCGACCGCCTCGGAATACGCCTGGTACATCGAGTTGATGCAGATCGAAAACGCTTCCGAGATCATCGCGGGCGAGAAGCCGGTCGACGAGCTTGGCGTCAAGGCCGTGGATGACCACACGTTCGAAGTGAAGATCACCGCCCCCCTGCCCTACTTCCCGTCGATGACGACCCATGCGTCGGTCTTCCCGGTCAATCAGGCCGTTCTGGAAGCCCATGGCGACAAGTGGACTGAACCCGGGAACCTCGTCGGCAACGGTGCCTACGTACTGACCGAGCACATCCTCGGTGAAAAGGTCGTGATGGAACGGAACCCGATGTACTGGGACGACGCCAATACGATCATAACCAAGGCGACCGCGCTGACGATCAACGACGAAAACGCCGCGCTGACCCGCTACCTCGCGGGTGAGCTGGACCGCACCCAAATCCCGACCGGCCAGTATCCCAAACTGAGCGCTGAATACCCGGATGAGGCCCACTCCGTGCCGCAGTCCTGCTCTTACATCTACATGTTCAACCTGGATGAGGCGAAGGGTCCCGAGGCGCTCAAGGATGTCCGCGTGCGCAAGGCACTGTCCTATGCGATCGACCGCGACATCATCGTCGACAAAATCCTGCAGGGCGGTCAGTCGCCGTCCTACAACTGGACCCACCATGCGACGGCCGGTTTCGAGATGCCCGAGATCGACTATGCGACATGGTCCCAGGAAGAACGCCTTGCCAAGGCCAAGGAGCTTCTGGCCGAGGCAGGCTACGGCCCGGACAATCCGCTGAAGCTGACGCTGAACTATAACACCTCGGAAGGCCACAAGAAGATCGCCATCGCGGTGCAGCAGTTCTGGAAAGGCATCGGGGTCGAGATGACGCCGAACAACATGGAATGGAAGGTCCATACCGATCGCATGCAGAACCAGGACTTTGAAGTGGCCCGCTATGCATGGTGCGGCGACTACAACGAAGCCTCGACCTATCTGGACCTCTTCACCTCCTATTCGGGCCATAACAACGGCAAGTTCTTCAACGAGCGCTATGACGAGTTGATGAAGCAATCCAAGACCGCCGAAAACCCGGCCCCGCTCTACAAGGAAGCCGAACAGATCCTCGCAGAGGAAATGCCCTTTGCGCCGATCTATCAGTACACCAAGGTTGAAATGGTCAAACCCGACATGCGCGGCATGAGCCTTAATAACCTTATGCAGAACTGGTACCTCAAGGACATGTATCGCGTCGCCAACTAAGGCGGCTTTTGAGGGGCGCGCCCGACGGGCGCGCCCCGCTTCCTTGCGGTGGGGTTCCCTCATGCTCTCCTATATCGCCAAGCGTCTGGCCATCGCCATTCCGACGCTGCTTCTTCTGATCATCATCTCGTTTCTCCTGATGCATGCAGCCCCCGGCGGCCCCTTCACGCAGGAACGTGCATTGCCGCCGCAGGTGCTCGCCAATCTGGAGGCGAAGTACGGCCTCGATCAGCCGCTGTGGAAACAGATGGCGAATTATGTCTGGGGCATCGTCGCACATTTCGATTTCGGTCCGTCCTTCATCTACAAGGACCGCACGGTGA
>JAUIDM010000141.1 GCA_030428915.1 Alphaproteobacteria bacterium
CCTGTTCGGCGTCCGTGACATAAGCCGTTTCGTCCACGAAGCGGGCAAAGTCGGCCGCGCTGACTTCGGCCCGGTCAAGGTCAAAGGGGGCGACGGTCGCAATCCGTTCGGCCTCGTCCTCGGGGCGCGCAGGCGGGCAACTTGACGCCGGGATCGGTGCCTCGTCCATGCAGATCGCCACTGCTTCGGCCAGCCGTTCCGGGTTGTCGCCCAGGGTCACTTCGCGCAGGGCAGCATCGGGCGATCCGGCGGATGGAGGCGCATCGGCTGTCGCCGCCGAGGCATAGGCCCTCTCGGCCGCATTGAAGAGTTGGGAGGCATCGGCGAAGGCCCCCGCCCCGAATGCCGTTTCAGCACGTCGTTCCAGCCCGAGGGCCAGCACATATCCGGCGCTGTCGCTTTCCGCTTCCGCAGCAGATTTGGCCGCGCGTGCTGCACGTTGCGCCTCAATGGCAGCGGATTGCAGTTGCGCAGCAACCGCCGCGAACCCGTCCAATGCGCCGGACCAGTGCCCGACAGCCTGCTCCATCTGCCCGTCCTCCTGCGCCGCGACGGCCGCGGCGGTAAGCGTACGGGCCTCACCGTACCGATCCAGACCCTCGCCACCGGCCAGTTGAGCCACCTCTTCCGCCGCGATCGCCGCGTCCTGCGCCTTCCGCGCATTGGCGATGGCTACCTCGATGGCTGCAAGCGCCGCCCTGGCATCGCCGGTGGCGGTTTCGGTTGCGCCCATCACTGACTCGATATCGTCTGCTGCGAAGGCGGACCCGGCCACCTCGTTCGCCTTCATAGCGCTGGCCAAATTCTCGCCAGAAGCCGCAGAGGCGTTTTCACCGCCTCTCAGCCGCGCTTCTGTCACCAGCCGGTCGGCACCGATCAAGGCGTTCGCAGCCGATTTGATCGCGCCGATACGCGTCTCGGCATCCCGGATCTCGGACTGCAAAGCGGCACGGCTTTCCATAGCAAGATAAAGGGTTTCGTTCGTCGCGTTGTTTTCAACGTAATAATAGACGGCAGCCGCGGTACTGATCAGGAACCCGCCAAAAAGCGCAATTGCGGTCGTCCGCGAAACACCCTCGTGAGTGGTCTGAGGCATCATTGCCGAGGCCATGGCGATGTCGGGCGATGGCGACGTGCTGGTGCGACCGGGCTCTCCACCGCCGATTCCGAAACTGGGATTGGCGACGACCGAGCGAAAGGCCTTCAGCGCCGCTTCGGCCGAACTGTAGGGCGCGGCATTGGGCAACCGACCGGTCATGCGGGCAAGAAGCCGGCTGATCTGCTCGCCGCTCGGATGACCCTCGCGGAACAGCTCTTCGACGGTTGGTGCCGCCGTCTCCTCACCGAGGATGGCTGTCACGATCCGTTCACTGTCCTGTGCCTCGGCCACCCCGGTCAGCACCTTCTCCGCGCCATGAGGGCCCAGAAGGATGCGGTAGCCGAGCATACCCGCCGCATGGATATCGTCGACCATGCGCATCTGCGAATTGTTAATGACATGGCGCGACTGATAGGCTGGCGGCAGGCGCGTGACCTTGGTCGTGCGCCCGCCCGAAAAGGTGAAATCGCACAGCCGCAACGCCCCGTCGGCGATTTCGCGGCGCACGGCATCGGGGTTCAGATTGCCATGCACGATGGAGGCCGAATGCAAGGCCGCCAGGCCGTCGAGGATCTCGTCAAAAATCTTCAGACGCGCCTCGGTGGAACGTGTGTCGAAAGCGTCATCGAACACCGGAACCGGACAACTGAGAAGCGCCAGCGCCGGTGTCTTGCGGAATGCGCGCGAGGAGAGCAGACGCTCGGTCGATTGCAGGCGGGAGGTCGTGAGTTTGCCGTAACGCTCGAATTCCTTGCCGATCTCGGCACAGGCCGTGTCGTCGCCGGCCACCGCGAAACTTGGCGTATAAATGTCGACCGGCGAACCGTTCTGCTTGCGGATTCCGGTCATGACCGCGCAATCACCGATGGTTTCACGCAAGGTCACGCCGTTGAAATACTGCGACAGGGCCTCTTGCAGGCGGGTGTCGATCACGTTGTTGGCGGTGTCGTTCATGGGGACTCCCGATCAATGATCAGTTCTGTCCGCCCCACAGTTCCAGAATGGCCAGATCGAGGCGGGCTGCTGACAGGATAGGGCAATCGCCATTGCCGACCGGCAAAACGTATTCTAAACGACGCAGGCTTCTGGAGGCCTCCAGTGCCTTGTTTTCACGCAGTAAAAGGTGGGCATCAGCGATCAGACCCAACACCTGAGATGCGAGATCGGCCTTGAGCTCCGACCGTCGTCCCGGGGCCGCGTTTTCCGCTGCAAGATAGGCGCGGAACAGGGCATCGGGCTGACCTTTCGTCGCGGCTGACCCTAGGGCCTGCGCCTCAGGACTGAGGCCTGAGGCGAGACAGGTTCCGAGTGCAGCCTCGACCCCGCTCGTGCCTTCGAACCATGGGGTTGTGCGCAATCCGCCGCTGCCCACCGTCCCGCCCGACAGGGTGCCGATGTATAGCGCGAAGGCAACCAGCATCGCCCCCATCAGCGGCAAGGCGACAGTCAGAGGCACGGCCGTGCCCGTTCCTGTCGCGTCCGCCTTCTGCATGTCGGCGGGGGCCGGGACAGAGAGAATGTCGATGCGCGTCTCACCGCCAAGGACAAAGGAAAGGCCGGGCCGCACCGGACCCGTACGCGGATTGCCCTTGCTGACCGCCGTGTGGCCGCGATCAGAGGTGAAGTACTCCCATTGTCCGCCGCCCCGCGCCCGTTGCAAGGTCAGGTGGCCCGCAACCACATTCTGTGCGCCGAGCCGAAGATCGTCGCCCGGGCCGGTCCCGATCGTGATCCGCTCCCCGGTCAGCAGGATTCCGCTTTCAAGGTCGATGCCGCCCGTAACCTCGGCACGCAGCATCTTTGCAGTGAGAAACCCAAGCGCCATCAGAAAAACCCCTGTCCGCGGATCGAGACGATGGTCGGCGCAAGGGCCGCAAGGATGATCGACATCATCATCAGGAAGACCGGCAGGACGATGTTGGTCTTCAACCGCTCGGCAGTCCGGTTCGCCATCTCTTCGCGCAGATAGCGCAGTTCCTCGGCCTGGGCGGTGTAGAACTGTTCGGCCTCGCCGCTCGACCTTTCGCCTTGCGCGAGGTTTTTCAAGATCGTCTTGACCGTCACCGGTTTCACCCGCTCCACCATCCGGTGCAACGCCTCGTCGAAGCTGGTCGAATCTGCGTCCTTTGCGGTAAGTGCGATTTCGCGTGACAGGGGCGTTCCGGGCGACGCCTCGACATATTTTGCAAGCGCCTTGCGCGGTGTGCCGCCCGCCTGCACCACCAATACGGCGAGGTCGAGGAAGAAGGGAAATTCGCGCTCGAGATCATCGGCGTTCTTCTGCGCGGCTCCGCGCACATCCAGGACGAGGAACACGGCGATGAAAACCGCTCCGAACATCCACCATTTTATCATGGTTGCTGCTGCGACCGCGCCCCCTGCCCCGCCAAGCGCCGCGTTGAGGCCAAAAAAAGCGCCAATAACCGCTCCGATGAGAAGGCTCAGAACGACAACGGCGGCCAGATATTGCTGACCATCGACCCCGCCATACGGCCTGCCCGCATAGGTCAGTTGCTGATCGAGGTCCGCGGTCATCGTTGGAAACGGCTTCGCCAGGCCGACAAAGGCGGTTCCGATGGCCCGGATGACCCGCGCGGCCTGTTCTCTCTGGATGGGCTCAGCCGCAAGCTCTGTCTGGAACCGCGCGGTCGAACGGGTCAGCCAGTCGGCAGCCAGGAGCCCCGCGAAAAGGGTGCCGAGCCCGACAGCGCCCGCGATGGAGAGGGGAAGCAGTTCCGGGGTCATACCTTTGCCTTTGTCAGAACGTGGCCGATGATATGGGCGGCAAGGAAGCCGAGAACCGCGACCCCGACCAGCAGCTGGCCCAGCCCGTCCTCGAAGACCGAGGTTTCGTGATCGACGACGAAGGCCGAGGCGATGGCGACGAGGGGACCGATAAGCGACATGAGGTAAAGGTTCCGACGCCCGTTCTCGCTGGCGGTGCGGATCTTCTTGTTCAGCCGTTCGATTTCGATCAGCGTGCGCGAGAGGCTTTTCAACGCCTCGATCAGCCGCCCGCCGCTCGATGTGCCGACACGCACGACCGAGGCGGTCAGCGTGAAGCTGCGCGAATTCAGCCGCCGCGCCATTTCGGCGAAGGCCTCGTCAATTCCCATGATTTCGACCCGGCGCTGAAGGCGGGCGATTTCCACGTCGGCCGGGATCGGGGCCGAACCCGCCACTTTCTTCAGCGCGGTTTCCAGCGTGGCGCCTGCCGCCATCTCATTGGCCACCTGCTGGAGCGCCAAAGGCAGCGCCAGTTCCAATTCGCGCGCCCGCTGCCCTGCTGCCCGCTGGTAAAGGAAGACCGGCAGGGCCATTCCAATCAGGACAAGGACGATGATCGAGGGAAGTTTCAGGCCGACGGCAAACAAAGCCGCGCCGATCACGAGGTTCGCGAACAGAAGCAAAGCAAGCGTATCGACCGGCGCGATATTCTTGCCGAAAGCAAAGGTCAGCACCGCCGATACCTTCTCGCGCAGATCGTCGTCAAGCCGCACCCAGACCCAGCCCAGCGCTTGGTGCAGGCCGACTTGCCCGCCGAACAGGGCACCCCCCAAAAGGACCGCGGCCAACAGGTTCGGAAGTGGGCCGGGATCAGGCAGCATCGGCCTGCTCCGACTCAATATCAAAGAAGCTCTCGATCTCGATCAAACCATGGGCCGAAAGTTCATCGAAAAAGCTGGGGATATAGCCCGAGATGACATGGCGCGGCATCGGCCCTTCCTCGACCATTTCGAAGATCGGGTTGACCGGAATGTCGCCCGTATCGGGATCGAATTCACCAAGCTCCGCGATTTCCACAATGCTTCGCTGGCGCGCGTTCGGCGGCGCGTCGGGGTCGAGCGAGCGGGTCTTGCGCACCTGCACGATCACGTCGATGGCCGCCCCGATCTGCTGACGGATGGCATGGATCGGCAGGTCCTGCCCCGATTGCAGCACCATGGTTTCCAGTCTCAGGATCAGGTCATGGGGCGAATTGGCGTGCGCCGTCGTCATCGACCCGGAATGACCGGTATTCATCGCCTGCAGCATGTCCAGCGCCTCGCCCCCCCGGCATTCGCCGACGACGATCCGGTCGGGCCGCATCCGAAGCGCGTTTTTCACAAGGTCGCGGATCGAAATCTCACCCCGCCCGTCCATATTCGCGCGCCGCGCTTCCAGCGTGACGAGGTTGCGGTTGAGAAGGCGCAGTTCCGACGTATCCTCGATGGTGACGATGCGCTCATCGTCCGGCACGAACATCGCGAGCGCGTTCAGAAGCGTCGTCTTGCCCGACCCGGTCCCGCCCGAAATCACGATATTCTTGCGCGACTTCACGCAAGCCGCCAGAAACCGCTCCATCGGCAGCGACATGGCCCGGTTGCGGCGCAGGTCGCTGACCGACCAATGCCCCTTGCCGAACTTCCGGATGGTCAGCGACAGCCCGCCCAGCGAGGTTGGCGAGGCCACGATATTGGCCCGGCTGCCATCGGGCAGGCGCGCATCGGCCATCGGCGCACCTTCGGTCAACTGCTTGCCATCGCGCCCCGCGATGCGTGCGGCGACGGTGAACAACTCGCCTTCCGAGGCGAAGGACAGGCCGGTTTCGAACATCCGGTTGCCTTTTTCCACGAAGATCCGGTCATAGCCGCAGACCATGATCTCCGAGATCATCGGCACGTCGAGCAGGAACTGGATCGGGCCGAGACGGAAGAAAAGGCCCAGAACCTTTTCGCGCACGGCATCGCGGATGAGGGCAAGCTTGAACGTCTCGCCGATCATACCCGAAACCGCCTTGTAGGCGGCGTCGAACCCGTCATGGACAAGCCGCAGATCGGCGGCGGTCGAAAGCGCCGTCATTTCCAGCCGCAGTTCCGAGGCCAGTTCCTCGCGCAGCTCGATCGCGCGGGCGCGCTGCTCGGCGTTCAGTTGCGAGAAGCTGAGTTCGATGTCGCCCCGCGTCCCGCTCATCAGGCAGGCGGAGATCAGCGGGCGGCGCAAAGCCTCCTTGCAGTAGCGGTTGATCGTCGCGATCATGCCGGGCTTTCCGGCAAGGTCGAGTTCCACCGACAACAGCCGGTCCAGTTCCGCAGACAGAAGCGCCTCGCGCTGACGTTCGTCGCCATCGAACAGGTCCCGGCGGCGGTCTTCGTAGTCCAGAAGCGCCTCGTTCATCATCAGTTCGATATCGGCAAGTTCCGGCATCACCGTCTGTTCGGTGATGGAGCGGTTGAGGTCGAGGAGTTGCAGGAGGTTATTGCCGAGCCACAGTTCCGCACCGTCCTCCAGCGCAGTCTCGACGCCCTGCGCCAGCGCCTGCCGACCAAGCTTCGTGCCCGTGGAGACAAGCGACACGACCTGCCAACGGGCTTCTCCCAACCGCAGGATCAGCCGCGCATGGCGCGCCTCGATGCCACTTCCATCAAGATGGATGAAGCCGGCCTCACCCCGCCGCGTCCGGTCGGCGCCCAGCTCGTAGAAGCTCTCCTCAAGCGCGACGACGGCCCGGCGGTTGCCATAGGCATCGCAGATCCTGAGATGCGCGCGTGCCTTGGTCATTGGCTTACCGTCTCGCCGATGCAATCCTCGGCATTCTCACAGGGATTTCGCAGGACGAGCGTCAGGGCGCCGGTCGCGGTCTCAGCCTCCGCCAGAAAGCGCTCGACATCCGCTGCCGACGCCTGAAGCGTCACCGAATTGTAGTCGGGCCGGTCCCTGGTCTCATACTCGCCCCGGCTGTCGACCTCGCCCACCGCCATAACCTCGATATTCTCCAATAGAAGCTTGGAGCGCGCCTCGGTCTGGCTGACCTCATATGTGCCGATCACATCCACCCGCGCACCGGGAGAGATAAATTTCTCGACCGTGCGGTTGGGTTCGACCGGGATCGAAAAGGCGCGGTTACCGGGTTTGATCCGGCGCGCAAAGGCATTCTCTTGCGTCAGGAAAAACTGTGCGCGTTGCAGAAAGCTGCCGGATGGCACGTCTTGCCCGAAAACCCGGCCACGCAGGTTGATGCGGGTCGCGGCGTTGTCGTCAAGCGCCCAGCGGAAATCCTCGGCCAGCATCAGCGGCATTTCCTGCGAGACGAGGTATTTTTCGATGAAGGCGTCGTCGATCTCGGTGCCCGCGCGGATCACAAGACCGTCTTCGGCCACCAGCCGCAGCTTGCGCATCGTCGCGGTCTGGGTCGCGACCTCCTGATAATAGAACCAGGCCACGCCGAAGGCGAGCATCGCCGCGAGGAAATAGAAAAGACTGCGCATCATTCCTCCTGAAAATTCATCACCACGGTCGAGCGGTCCTGCCCGGCGGGATCGGGTTGAAAATAGAGGAAAACCGAACAGCCCGGCCGGTATCCGACAAAAAACGACGTGTCGTCATCCGAGGTATCCGTGACCTGAAAACCTTCATTCACGAGGCCCGTGACATAGACGGGTGCGGCCTTGTCCGGCGGTCCCGGTTGCGACAGAACCGCCTGCCCGGCACAGTCGCCCGAGACAGAGGACATAAGAACGCTGGCCCCGTCAGGCAGGCCCGGAATGGCCGCTTTCGCCCCCCCGAACTCCGGGCCGCTGATCATCAGGCGCGCCGTTGAGCCCTCACCATCGGGCAGGAAGGCAAGGCTGAGATTGATTGGCACGCCCGGGGCATAAGCCTCGGGCGGCAAATCCCTGAACGTCAGGCCCAGAAAACGGCGGAGCGGCTCGGGCGTATCCAGTCCGGCATAGTCGATGTAATGCGCGCCGCCCTCGTTCCGGATCTCCATCAGACCGCCGAGATCATCATTCAGCCGCGCCGCAGCCGCGGCGGACGGCAGTGCAAGTACGCTCGAATAGGTCCGGATGGTCACCGGGGTTTCGGCAAGGGCCGAGGCGGCAAGAAACAGCGCGACGGCTGTCGCGATGGCTCGAAATGCTACTTGTTCCATGATGGAAAGACCTTCGGGAAAAGCTGATAGGTTCCGTGCTGGCGAAGGGCCTGCCAGATCACCTTGTCATGGCCGGCCTTGAACGGTTTCTTGCCATGGTCCCAGAACGTCATCTCGGGGATAAGGAAGGCCTGCTTCGAGGTGACAGCCCCCTGCGCGGTCAAGAAGTCGGGCTTGTCCATCACGAACGTGCCGGTGCCACTGCCCTTCACATCCTGAATTGGCCGCTTGATCTCCACATCCCGGACGATCCGGGGCCATGCCTTTGCGCCATCCTTAAGCGCGCGGAAGAACGGCTTTTCCCGCGACAGCCCTTTTTCGGCGCGGTAGCGCGCGCAGCTTGCATTGACGGATTGGGAGATGCCGGACTTCGACGCGATGGCGGTCCGGTCGGCGCTGCACGATCCGGATACGGGACCGGTTGCGGCTGCGACGGAAATCGTGCTGGACCGTGTGTAAACCGCGACTTCCTGCCGGGTCAGCATGCCCTCGGCGATGTAGCGGGTGGCAAGGATGACCACCAAGGCGAAGGGCATGGCCATGATCGCCTCAAGCGAGACGGAGCCGCGGCGACGTCTGGTCAGATCAATGCGCATTGACCCGCCCCCAGCCCGCCGCGCCCGAGACGGCGGACAATGCCGTCGCCAAGGGACCAAAGGCCGACTTCGCTTGCCGTCTCAGATCGCCCGCCATTTTCGATGGGTCCTCCATCCGCGTGGCCGGCATCAGCCGGTAGCGCCAGTTCTGCGAAAAAAGGTCCGCGCCGTCGGGGTTGTAGACCCCGGCCTGCCCGTAGCCGAAATGGCTGTCCACATCCTCGGTCAGGACCTGCGCGGCCAGCCTTTTGCCCTTGTCCTTCTGCACAAGCGCAAGGATACGGAACGCATCGGGCATCTTGTCGGGCTGGGTGATGGGCAGACTGACAGGATGGATGTCCTTCAGCTTCCAGAAGGTCGGCACCGGCGCCTCGATCACCGGCAGCAAGCCAAGCGCGGGAATGCCATTCCGCGTGCCACCGAAGAAGCAGAGCGAATTGCGCTTGTTGTTGAACCTGCGCAGAAAGCTGTTGTCCTGGCGCCGCTGCTGACCTTGCAGATTGGCCCATTGCGGAAACTTCGTGATGCCGTTCGTGCCGACGAGAACGGCATTCTTGTAGATATCCTTGAAGGTCTTCAGATATCGGTCGATCCGCGTCAGCGCCTGAATATGGTCGCGCACATGGGGTTTGCGGCTGCCACCCTTGGTCATCGGCCCGCCGCTTGCACCGAAACCGCGCGCGCGGAATGTGGTGTAGCCAAGAAGCGCGCCCTGATCCATTGCGGTGCAGTACTGCATATATGTCTCGACCCCGCCCTTCTCGACCGGCAGGGCCATGCCGTCATTGCTGTTGGTTCGCTGGCAGTTCCGCGCCTCGGGGCTGTTGCACGGATCAGCGAAATGAAATTCGTTCAGCGCCAATTCCCGGGCGTAATCCTTGCCGATCTCGCCCATCGCGCGGGGCAGACGTTCGATGATCGCGCGGTTCATGCCCTCGATGGCGCGCAAGGACCGGTTTGCGACATCAATGCCATGGTCAGGCCGGTAGCGGAAATGCATGTTCAGGGCGAGGATGCCGATGATATCGGCGGGGATGGCCACGAGTTCGTTGACCGCCGCACAGGCCGCGGCCGATATCGCCTCGCCCGTATTGCAGTATTGCAGGATATGCGCGCCGATCGCGGCGTTGACCGTGCCGACCGCAATCCCGATTTCCGTCAGGGTCCCCGCCAGGGCCTCGGACCCGATGGCGACGGTCAGAAGCTGCGTTTCGGTCACGTTGTTCATCGCGAGGATGTTCAGCGACCGCGCCGTCCAGGTGCCGTGCATCGCAGCCAAAGCATCGGCCCCGTCCTGCACCAGACGGCGTTCGTTGACCATCTGGCCGCTATTGGCATTCGCCGCGATCATCGCCGAGATCGGGATCATCGCC
>JAUIDM010000142.1 GCA_030428915.1 Alphaproteobacteria bacterium
ACCGAGATAACAGGCCTCGGTCGGGATGAGGTCGGGAATGCCGTCCTGCACCACTGTCACGTCGGTGCCGACGGAGACGGATTTCAGCGTGACCGATACCTTCATCTCGCCCGGCAGGTTCGGATCTTCGAACCGGTCGGTGTAGACCAGCCTCCGGCCGGGGACGAGTTCCAGATAAGTGCCGCCGAAAGCGTGGCTGTGGCCGGTGGTGAAGTTGCGGAATGACATGCGGTGCTGACCGCCTTCCTTCGCATCGAGTTCATGCACCGTACAAACGAATCCAAAGGGCGGTAGCCAGCTTGCCACGGCGTCGGGTTCGAGAAAGGCGCGGTAGAGCTTTTCGGGTTTGGCGGCGAAAACCCGGTGCAGGGTGACAGTCCCCGGCATGGTCATGCCCCCTTGCCGGAGGACTCGCCCAGTTCCACGAGCGGCGTGAAGCCGCCATAGATCAGACGCTTGCCGTCGAATGGCATCGGGTTCTTCGCGGGGTCCATGCGCGGATCGGCCCTATCGGGGTTCTCCATCCAATCGTGCATCTTGGCGTAGGCCGCATCGCGGGTCGCCTTGTCAGGCCATTCGATCCAGGAAAAGACCACCGTCTCGTCCTCTTTCGCCTGCACCGCCTTGCGGAAATCCGTCACCTTGCCGTCGGGCACGTCGTCGCCCCAGCATTCGACCACGCGCGTCGCGCCGAGGTCCAAGAAGACGCTGTCGCCCATCTCGGCATGGTCGATGAATTTCTGTCTGTTCGCCGTCGGCACGGCAATCAAAAACCCGTCTATGTAGGACATCAGTTCCTCCTGTCCGCGTTTAAATCGAACGTCCGTCGACATGATTGGGCATGAGCGCCCGAGGGTCGACACCTTCGAGCGTGTTCACGTTGATCGCTGCAATCTCGGTTCCGTCGGGCATCCGGCCGTAGGAAAAGCTCTGGATGCCGCAGGTCTTGCAGAAGAGATGCGCGATCTCATGCTTGTTGAAACGGTATTCCGTCAGGTTCTCCGCGCCCTTGTGCAGCGCGAAGCGGTCGCGCGGCGCGAAGGCCAGGACGACGCCGAGCCGCTGGCACCGCGAGCAGTTGCAGGTGATGACCTGATCAAGATCGAGATCGGCTTCGTACGCAACGGCGCCGCACTGGCATCCGCCACTGTAGTGCTTGTTCATCGTCCTACCTTTCTTTCTTTGCTCCTGCGGCTATCTGAGCCGCTCCAGAACGCCCTTTCGTTTCATGACGTTCCTGTAGTCCCAGGCGATCTGGCACGATTTCTGTAGCCAGCGTTCAAGCTCTGAGCCGTCGATCTCCTCCATCGTCTGGTAAAAAATCGAGGCGTCCTTGAACTTCTGACCGACGACATTCAGCCGGGGTTCGTCAAAGCCCGCACCGCTCCAGAACATCAGCCGTACGCCGCGCTTCTGCTTGCTGTAGCCAACCGTCGGATTGCCGCCGAGGAACCACACCGGATGACCGTGCCAGATCTTTCCCTCGCCCTCCGGAAGCTGCCGGTCAATGGTCCTCGCGAGAAGGTCGCAAATCTTGTGATCACCAATGGACAGCGTGGCGTTGTAATCTTGGATCTCCTGTCGCATATGCCGCCCCCTCGCTCTCCTGCGTCACGCGACCGCTGCCTCCAGCGCGGCGATGTCGATCTTCATCATCGTCATCATCGCGTCGAAGGCCCGTTTCGATTTGTCGTGGTCTGGGCTGGCCATCAGGTCCAGCAGCAGCCGCGGCGTGATCTGCCAGGAATAGCCCCAGCGGTCGCGACACCAGCCGCAGGCGTTCTCGGCGCCGCCGTTGCCGACGATGGCATCCCAATAGCGGTCGGTTTCGTCCTGATCCTCGGTCACGACCATGAAGCTGACGGCTTCGTTGGGCTTGAAGTTCGGGCCTCCGTTCAGACCCACGAACTTTCGCCCGAGGACAGTGAATTCGACAGTCAGTTCATTGCCTTCCTTCCCGCCGGGAAAGTCCCCGGGGGCCGTGTTGACCCGGCCGACCTGGCTTTCGGGAAAAGTCGCAGCATAGAACTCCGCCGCCTTCTTCGCTTCTCCGTGGTCGAACCACAGGCAGGTGATAAGCTCGGTCATTTCGATCCTCCTTCAGGTGTGTGCCCTGTTGCCTTCGTAGTTGAGCATCCACGGCGTGCCATATCTGTCGGTGAACATGGCGAAGCGTTCGGCCCAGAACGTCTCCATCGGCTCCATCTCGACGGCCTCGGCATCCTGTGCCAGCGCGTCGAAGACCCGATCGAACTCCGCACGGGACGTGGGCGCGACCGAGACGCGAAAGCCCCGCGGCTTGGCGTACATCTCCTCGGTATTGTCCGAAGCCATCACCGTCGCGGTGCCGAGGCTCATCGCCATGTTCATAATCATGTCGTCGCCGCCCGGCATGCGGCTTTCGGGATCGGGCGCGTCAGCGTTGCGGAAGACGCCTTGGATCTTGCCGTCAAGAACCTCCGCGTAATGCGTCATCGCCTCAAGACAGTTGCCCTTGAAGAACAGATAGATGGTGGGTTCCACTTTCGATTGCTCCTTTCACACTACGTTGTCGTCGTTTCGGTTTTGGAGGCGACGCCACCTATCGCGCTATGGTCCGGCAACGGGCAGGAACGCCACGGTGGCAGAATGGTTTCGGTCGAACCAGCCCGCGGGCGTCCCGCCAGCAAGAAACGGCCGAAAGAGGTTTGCGCCGTGACACGTGCTGCGGCGCCGGCAAGGGCATGTGGCATTCCTGTTGCTCCTTTTGGGGTGACGTGTTGCTCACGTGGCTGGCGCGTCGAAGGAACCGGTCGTGAGCGGTCCGACAGGACGGTAGGTGTTCAACAGAACGCCCGAGGGCGCGGAGGTCGTGTAGACGAGCGCCAGGTCGCGTGCGGTGACTACGTCGGAGAATAGGCGCTTGCCCTTGCCCAGAAGAACCGGAAAGACAAGGAGAAGGACCTCATCGGCCAGCCCCGCTTCCAGCAACACCGGCGTCAGTGTCGAACTGCCCCACAGGATCAGGTCCGGGCCCTCCTGGGCCTTGACACCGCGCACCCCCGCCACGAGGCCGGAGCCAAGACCCTGGACCGGACCCCAGTCGAGACTGTCCGGCCGGTGGGTCACTACGAACTTCGTCGCGCCGTTCAGGCTTTCGGCCATCGCGCCGCTCTGCTGTGGCCAGTATCTGGCGAAGATGTCGTAGGTTCGCCGGCCGAGAAGAAGGTCGAAGCGCGCACCATGCGCCGCATCGATGGCCTCACCGACGACAGGGTCATGATGCGGCACCGCCCATCCGCCGTATTCATAGCCGGGGTCTTCGTCTGGCCCGCCGGGCGCCTGGATCACACCGTCGAGCGAAATATGTTCGATAATCGTGAGCTTTCGCATGGCCTCACGTCCCTTTGTTTTCTCCGTACGTCTCAAGGACGGACAACAACGCCTGTCCCCGACATCTGGACAAAAATTTTTCGGCTTAGGTTTCCCTTCCCGAATAGCGCCGCATTTCCTTGCGTCGATACCAAGGCTTCAACACCAGGCAACGATGCGGCAGACGGGGGGTGGCCCCACCTTCGCGACAGCCGGCGCCGCAAGTATGACCGCAGCTTACGCGGCAGCCTTGGGCCTTCCGTTGGCCGCGGGGGGGGGCGCCGCGCGTTACGCGGAGATTGTCGGCGCTCCGATCCAATGACTGCGCGCCAGGAAGATCACGACCACCCCCTCGTTCTTGATTGAGTCTCGGTCAATCCGGCCGACGAAAATCCCCTACATCGGGCGAGTCATCATCGATTGGACCGCCGAGCGGTTCTTCGCTTCCTGACGGATCGTCGCGGCTTCACCCGTAAGTTCCGCCTGCCGACACGCACGACACGTACCCTTAACAGGGCCGGTTACAGTGGGCGCTCGCCCCGATTGACATGTTAGGGCGACGTAATCACTATGGCCGGATTGAACTCTCGACGACGAATGTAGCGCCGTTCTTTTAGGCGCCAAAAAATAAGCGAGGGGAATTATGTGCGAACAGGGAAGCCGGTTTCTAAAGGTATTTTTGTTTACCAGTGCGATTGTCGGGATGGCTCTACCGATCGGGCCGGCCGCAGCGCAGAGTGGCGCAGACCGGGATATGGACACCGCGCTGAAGCTCGCGTCGCTGCTCAGGTCCGCGCGAACCGTGATCGCGTCGAACCAGGAACTGATCAATGATCCCGCCGGCGGCGACAAGGGCCTGACCGGCGACCACGTGCTGACGGTAGCGACCGAGGCCTATCTCGCGGCGAACGGCACCGAACCGCTCCATGACGGGCAGGACGAGCGCGAGGCACGGCTTCTTACGGCCCAGATGACGGCGATCCGAGAAGTCATGGCGGCCAATCAGGGGACGATCAATCAGCAGGGCGTGGGCTTCAAGGGTTTTGTGCCCGCGGTGTTCGCCCGGCTTGTAAACGAACGCTTCGCCGAACTCGTCGGCGACGAGGCCGTCGTCAAGGTTACCGCCCCGCCCGAGTTGGTCCGCAACCGCAAAGCGCGACCGGACGAGTGGGAGACGGAGATCATCCGCGCCGACCTCGTGGCGGAGAACTGGCCCAAGGGTCAGGTCTTTGCGGCCGAGGCCGACATGAACGGCAAACCTGCCTACCGTATTCTGGTGCCCGAATACTACGGCGAGGGTTGCCTTGCCTGCCATGGAGAGCCGAAGGGCGAGATCGACGTTACCGGCTATCCCAAGGAAGGCGGCAAGCTCGACGAACTTGGCGGCGTCATCAGCATCAGTCTGTTCCGCTGACATGGGCACGAGCGACGACAACGGTGATCCGCAGCCGGAGCGTGCGGCGCCCGGGCGGGGTGCACATGGCTAGGTTCTCCATCCTCGCGCGGCTGGTATTCCTGGCGGCGGTGCTTCTTGCCTTTCTGGTTGCAACGAACGCCTTCCTGTCGGCACGCCTGTCGCGCAACGCCGAGGCGATCGCAGAAGGCACGACGGCCATTGGCATCCTCACCCGCGCAAATGCCGCGAGCACCCATTTCGGCGAACTGAAATACTGGCTGTCGGACCTGTCGGTGAGCCTTCTCATGCGCTCCGAGCAGAACGCGCTTGCGGCGCGCGAGGCGCTCGAGGCGGAGCTTGATGCGCTGGAACCCGTGGCGGTCGACCACGTTGCCCTGATAAGGCAGGAAGTCGAAGGGCTCATGACACAGTCCTTTCTCGCGGTCGACGCCTACACAGATGATCAGCGCGTCCTCGGAAACTCGCTTGTCGCGAAGGGACAGGAGCACATCCGCCGGGTTGATGCCGAGCTTGGCGCGCTCGTGGCGGAGCTTGAGGCCGAGGCAGAGGCCAAGAACGATGCCGCCTTTGCAGAGGCGGAGCGCGCGGTCTGGCTTTCGAACTGGATCGTCATGGCGGCAGGGCTGATCGGATTTCTCCTGACGTTGCTTGTCGTCGGCTCGATCACTTCGCCGCTGCGCCGGCTGCTGGCGGCGATGCGCGAGATCACCGGCGGCAATCTCTCCGCCGATCTGCCGACACCGGGACATGACGAGATCGGCGCGATGACCCGCACGCTCGGCCTGTTCCGCGACAGCTTGGCGGAGCGAGAGCGGCTGGCGGTGGCGCGCGAGGCGGCCGACCGCGAGGTGATGAGAGTGCAGCAGCAATTGACCGAGGCGATCGAGGCGATCAGCGAGGGCTTCGCGCTCTTCGATGCCGATGATCGGCTGGTGATATGCAACGAGCGCTACCGTCAGATGTATGCGAGGATCAATTTCGATATCGTCCCCGGCCGCAGTTTTGCCGAGATCACGGAACATGTTGCCAGGTCAGGGATCATCGCGGAAAATGGGCCGGGCTGGGCAGAGCGACGCCTTGCCCAGCATCGCAATCCCGAAGGCCCTTTCGAACAAAAGCGCACGGACGGAAGCTGGATGAAGATCAGCGAGAGGCCGACCGAGGAAGGCGGCGTGGTCGGCGTCTTTACGGACATCACTGAAACGAAGGCACGCGAGGCCAGGTTGCAGGAACTCGTGGACAGCCTTGCGGAGGCGCGGGATGTTGCGCTGCGCGCGACGACGGCCAAGAGCCAGTTCCTCGCCAATATGAGCCATGAGATCCGGACACCGATGAACGGCGTGATCGGGATGAGCAATCTCCTGATGGACACCGATCTTTCGCCTGAACAGATGGATTTCGCCCGCACGATCAATGAAAGTGCGGAAAGCCTTCTGACGGTGATCAACGACATCCTCGACTACTCCAAGGTCGAAGCCGGCAAGCTGGAGCTTGAGCGGCAGTCGTTCAACCTGCGCGATTGCGTCGAGAGTGCGCTCGATCTCGTGGCGATGACTGCGGCGCGCAAGGGGCTCGACCTGGCCTATTACATCGAGCCCGATGTGCCCGAGTCGCTCGTCTCCGATGTCACGCGGCTCAGGCAGGTGCTGCTCAACCTCATCAACAACGCGATCAAGTTTACCGAGAAGGGCGAGGTTGTGCTGACGGTCGCGCCCGAGGCGAATCCGAACGACGATGGCCAGTGCCGCCTTCTTTTCACGGTGCGCGATACCGGTATCGGCATCCCACCCGACCGGCTCGACCGGCTCTTCCAGTCGTTCAGCCAGGTCGATGCGACGACGACGCGGCGCTATGGCGGGACAGGCCTCGGCCTCGCGATCAGCCAGCGGCTGATTAACCTCATGGGCGGCCGGATCTGGGTCGAGAGTGAACCGGGCGCGGGGACGACGTTTTTCTTTACGCTCACTGCGCCCGTTGGCGCAGTCGTCGGCACGGTGAACCTGAACGAAGCGCGGCCCGATCTGGAAAGGAAGCGGGTGCTGATCGTCGATGACAACGAGACGAACAGGGTGCTCCTGGCGCGGCAGACCGCAAGCTGGGCGATGGAGCCCGTGGCTGTCGGGGAGCCGGAGGTGGCGCTGCGTTCGGTCGAAGGCGGCGAGAGGTTCGATGTCGCGGTGCTCGACATGCACATGCCGGGAATGGACGGCGTCGACCTGGCACAGAAGCTGCGGGGGACAGAGACGGGCAAGACGTTGCCGCTCATCCTTCTGTCCTCACTCGGCCAGTCGAATGATCACAGCGCTTCCGAGCTTGCCAAGGCGGATTTCTCCGAGGTTCTGGCCAAGCCGGTCAAACCGTCGCCGCTTCTGAATGCACTCGTCAGCCTTTTCGCGGGCAAGCCGATCCGGGTCATTGAGCACGCAAAGCGTAAGAGACCCGATTTTGACGGAACGCTCGCCGAAAAGCTGCCACTACGCATTCTCCTCGCTGACGATCATGCGACGAACCAGAAGCTTGGCCGGATGATCCTGAAGCGGCTCGGCTACACGTCCGACGTTGCGGGGAACGGGCTCGAAGTGGTCGAAGCCGTGGCGCGCCAGCCCTACGACGTCGTGCTGATGGACATCGAGATGCCCGAGATGGACGGGATGGAGGCCACGCGGCGGATCCTTGCGGAGCACCCCGAGGCCTCTCGTCCGAAGATCATCGCGGTCACGGCGAACGCCATGGACGGCGACCGCGAGAAGTTTATCGCGGCGGGGATGAGTGACTATGTGAGCAAACCCATCCGCGTCGACGCGCTCGTCGCGGCGCTGCAATCCTGCTGCGGTGAAAAATCGAAGGAGACCCGGACTATGGCCCAGGCGAATGGCGACACGTTCGATCTCGCCGCACTCGATGCGCTCCTTGACATGATTGGCGGCGATCGCACGGCGCTCGGCGAGTTGGTCGACAGCTTCCTGGAGGAGGGTCCGGATCTGGTCGGGCGGATGGAAAGCGCGGTGCGCGACGGGGATGCAGACGGTCTGCGCCGCGCCGCACACACCATGAAGTCGAGCGCTGCGGATTTCGGCGCATTGGCGCTGTCGCGGATCTGCCGCGAGATTGAAGAGAAGGCCCGCACCGGCGACCTCGCCGGCTTGGCGGAACTGTCGGCGGGCGCTGCGTCGGCCTTCGGCGAAGCCCAGGAAAGGCTGCGCAGTGCGATGACGCGCTGAATCCGACGCACGGGGGGAAGAATGACGAAAATTCAGGGTCGCGTTCTCGCGGTCGATGACCACAAGACGAACCGGATGAAGCTCGCCCTCGCGGTGCAGAACCTCGGCCACGAGGTCGAATCCGTTGCAAGCGGGGCGGAGTGCCTGGCGGCGCTCAGGCGAGAGCGCTTCGACATCGTGCTTCTCGACATCGTCATGCCGGAAATGGATGGCTTCCAGGTCCTCGCCGCGATAAAAGCCGATCCCGCTCTGCGCGACATTCCGGTTATCGTTATCTCTTCGCTCGAGGATACCGAGGACGCGGTGCGGGCGATCGAGCTTGGCGCGGACGACTTCCTGACCAAGGCATACAATCCGATCCTTCTCAAGGCACGCCTGGGCGCCGGGCTGGAACGCAAGCGGTTCCGGGACAAGGAGCTTGAATATCTCCGCCAGGTGGATCGGCTCGCCGCCGCCTCGGGTATCGTCGAGGGAAAGGACTTCGATCCGGCAAGGCTCGGGCTCGACGACATTGCGGAACGCGATGACCGGCTCGGTCACCTCGCGCGGGTCTTCTTGCAGATGGCCGGCGAAGTCTATCGCCGTGAACAGAGCCTGCGCCAGCAGATCAACCTTCTGAAGGGTGGCTTCCTGCTCTTGCTTCTCGGTGCCACCTGGGGGCTTATCCCCTCGCTTTCGCGGATCATCATGCTTGACGGTCTCAATCCGCTCGGCGTCGCGTTCTGGACGCTGGGGCTCAGCGCTGCCTTGATGATCGCTGCCTCGGTCCTGACCGGACACTATCCCAAAGCCGCCTGGCTACCGATCCGACGCTACCTGACTCTCGGATTGATCGGTGGGGTGCTGCCACAGGTGTTCCTGTTCTGGGCGGCCGGAAACGTGCCGGCAATGATCATCGCGATCATCCTTGCTGCGGAAAGTTTCATCGTCTTCGTCATCGCCGCCGCGATGGGTTTGGAAGCACCAAGCCTGAAACGCTTCTTCGGTCTCACCCTTGGCCTTGCATGCGTCGCACTGATCATGGTGCCGGGCGCCGAGGATACAGGCGTCGCCGGCTGGATCTGGATCCTCGTCGCGCTGGCCGTGCCGTTCTGCTACGCGCTGGAGGACATCATTATCGCGGCTCTGCCGGACGGGGAGGCCGACATCTTCGGCGCCGCGACGGGCATCACGGTGGCGGCGGCGGTGATCATGGCACCGGTGACATTTGCAACGGGCAACTTCATCACGCCCTCAGAGGCAATCGCCGGATATGGCTGGGCATTTTTCACGATCGCCGCACTCAGCGCCTTTGCCACCGTGCTCCTGATCTACACGATCCGAACGACGGGCGCGGTCTTTGCCAGCCAGGCAGGCTACGCTATGACGGCCGGCGGCATACTCTGGAGCGTACTGCTTCTGAACGAACAGATGACCGTCTGGGTCTGGGCGGCGCTTGCCTGCCTCATCTCGGGACTGGCGCTGGTGATGCCAAAACAGGACGAGACGAACGGAGCGAGAGATCACCTGGCGGTGCCGCCGGGGCTTCCGGGGTCGGCAGGCGGACCGGAATCAACATCGCCCGGAGAGTAGACCGGCGTCTAACGCACCCCTGGTGATCAAAGGCGCAGGCACTAATCGGCGCGCCTATGAGAGCTTTTGTAAAGCTGGTCTTTCTTTTGAAGTCCTGCATCGTAACTTCATTGCGGCGATGCCGATCGGTTTGTGCTCTGCCAGGGCCTTGTTGCGCAAATCGGGGTGTGTGCGGAGTTCCCCTTTCCCCGGACGCACTTACCCTACTGGCACTGTGACGGGTATGCCAAGCGCGGTGTAGTCGTTCAGCACGGCGATACGCACCTGCAGCTGCGCGACCTGGCGATCGAAATCTCGAGCCATCGGGGATTGGCCGAGCAGCTTGATGCACTTCATCTTTAACTCGACCGCGCTCCGGCGGTGATACCCGCTCCATCGTCGCCAAATGGCACGACCGAGATACTTCGATGCGCGCAG
>JAUIDM010000525.1 GCA_030428915.1 Alphaproteobacteria bacterium
ATAGGCCTTGAAATCACCGAAATACTTCGTGATCGCAGCCGTCAGCGTCGTCTTGCCGTGATCGACGTGACCAATCGTCCCGATGTTCACATGCGGTTTGTTGCGTTCAAACTTTGCCTTTGCCATGGTGGCCTCCTTTGTCGGGTGGCGGGGTCAACCCCGCCCTACGGGTTCTTGGGTAGGGCGGGGTTCACCCCGCCATCCCGTTAAGCGTATTTCTTCTGGATCTCGTCAGAGATGTTCTGCGGCACGGCTTCGTAATGGTCGAACTGCATCGTGAACACCGCGCGGCCCGAGGACATAGAGCGCAGGTTGTTGATGTAGCCGAACATGTTGGCGAGCGGCACGAAGGCATTGATCACGTTGGCGTTGCCGCGCGTGTCCTGACCCTGCACCATGCCCCGGCGCGACGTGAGATCACCGATGATGCCGCCGGTATATTCTTCCGGGGTCACCACTTCGACCTTCATGATCGGCTCGAGGAGCTTCGCACCAGCCTTCTTCATGCCTTCGCGCATACCCGCGCGGGCGGCGATTTCGAAGGCAAGGACCGAGGAGTCGACGTCGTGGAACGCACCATCAATGAGCGCGACCTTGAAGTCGATGACCGGGAAGCCCGCGAGCGGACCCGAGTCCATGACCGACTTGATGCCCTTTTCGACGCCGGGGATGTATTCCTTCGGCACCGCACCGCCGACGATCTTCGACTCGAACGAGTAGCCCTCGCCCGGTTCTGTCGGGGTTATGACGAGCTTGACGCGCGCGAACTGGCCGGTACCACCGGTCTGCTTCTTGTGCGTGTAGTCGATCTCGGCCTCGCGGCTGATCGTCTCGCGATATGCCACCTGCGGCGCACCGATATTCGCCTCGACCTTGAACTCGCGCTTCATGCGATCGACGAGGATATCCAAGTGAAGTTCACCCATGCCCTTCATGATGGTCTGGCCCGACTCGATGTCGGTCTCGACGCGGAAGGACGGGTCTTCGGCGGCCAGACGCTGAAGGGCGAGGCCCATCTTTTCCTGGTCGGCCTTCGACTTCGGCTCCACCGCGATCTCGATGACCGGCTCGGGGAAGGTCATGGTTTCCAGAACCACCTGCTTGGAGGCGTCGCTGAGCGTGTCGCCGGTGGTGGTTTCCTTCAGACCCGCCAGCGCAATGATGTCGCCCGCGAAGGCTTCTTCGATTTCCTCGCGGTTGATGGCGTGCATCATCATCATGCGGCCAATGCGCTCGCGCTTGCCCTTCGTCGTATTCATGATCTGGTCGCCCTTCTTGAGGACGCCGGAATAGATACGGGTGAAGGTCAGCGAGCCGACGAACGGGTCGTTCATGATCTTGAACGCGAGCGCCGCGAAGGGCTGCGCGTCGTCTGCCGAACGGGCGATGTTGCGCTCTTCGCTCTCGTCACCCGGTGCGAAGCCCATATAGGCCGGCACATCCAGCGGCGAGGGCAGAAAGTCGATCACCGAGTTCAGCAGCGGCTGGACGCCCTTGTTCTTGAAGGCCGAACCGGCGGTAACCGGAACGAACGAGAGCGACAGCGTGCCCTTGCGGATCAGCTTGCGGAGCGTCGGAACGTCCGGCTCCTCGCCTTCGAGATAGGCCATCATCGCGTCGTCGTCCTGTTCGACGGCAACCTCGATCAGCTTCCCTCGCCATTCCTCTGCGACGTCCTTCAGGTCGTCGCGGATCGGCTGACGCACCCAAGAGGCGCCAAGGTCTTCGCCCTGGTACACCCATTCTTCCATGGTGATCAGGTCGACGATCCCTTCCAGCTTGTCTTCCGCGCCGATCGGCAGGGCGATCGGGGCCGGGGTCGCGCCGGTGCGGTCCTTGATCATCTTCACGCAGTTGAAGAAGTCGGCGCCGATCTTGTCCATCTTGTTGACGAACACGATCCGCGGAACCTTGTAGCGGTCGGCCTGACGCCAGACGGTTTCGGTCTGCGGCTCGACGCCCGCGTTGGCGTCGAGAAGGCAGACAGCCCCGTCGAGAACGGCCAG
>JAUIDM010000526.1 GCA_030428915.1 Alphaproteobacteria bacterium
CCGGATAGGCCCCGTCACCCGCCGTGGCGAGAACGATCCGACGCCCTGCCACTGCCCCTTGCAGCGCCAGATGATGCAGTGCGGCCTCGGCGCTCATGACGCCGGGCAGGTCATTCCCGGCGAACCACATCGGCCTTTCGATAGCGCCCGCCGCAAGGATCGTCCGACCGGGTCTCAAGCGCCAGTGAACGTCCGGCGCGCCCGCCCGCCGCTGCCATGCGGCGAAGAGCCCGTGGTCGAAGGCGCCCCACAGTGTGGTGTCGGTCAACACCCTGCCACCAGCGGCCTCGATCGCCGCCACCGTGGCGCCCCTGAACACGGTCCAGTCGGCCCCGTCGATCTGACCGCCGCGCCAGCGCAAGGTGCCACCAGTTGTGCCCGCCTCTTCCACCAGCCAGACCTTGTGACCGGCTTCGGCAGCAGACTTGGCGGCCGCCAGGCCAGCCGGTCCCGCGCCGATCACCATGACATCAGGAGCAGCATTCATCGCGTCGGCGTCCGCTGGCGGGTGCCAGTTCGGGTCGACGCGGCCAAGACCTGCCATGCGGCGGATCATCGGTTCCCACCGCATCCAGCCCATCGCCATGAAGGTCTTGTAGTAAAAGCCGGCTGGCAGGAAGCGGTGCAGAAAATCGAGCGCGCCGAGGGGATCGCGTCCGGCGCTTCCTGCGGTGTTGACCGACCGCACCTGCATTCCGTCGGCAAGCGGTGTCAGCGTGGCGCGCTGGTTGGGCATCGTTCGGCCGTCGATGGTGACATCGAAAACCGCGTTCGGTTCCGCCGCGCCTATCGCCATAAGGCCGCGCGGCCGGTGATACTTGAAGCTGCGCCCGAGTATACGTGTCCCTGACGCAAGAAGCGCGGAAGCGAGCGTATCGCCCGCGAACCCCTCAAGCGGCGCGCCATCGAAGCTGAAGCGCAGGATCCTTGACCGGTCGATTTCGTGACCAAGGTCCGGATGCCGCCAGCCGCTCATGCGCTTGCCCCCGGCAGGAACCGGCTTTCGGTGACATTCCGCGTGACCGTGTCGCGGGTCATCAGGAAATAGGTGCCGCAGGTCTGGTGATACCAGACTTCCCGAGCAGCGCCGTTGGGTGCCTCGTTGTGATAGAGATAGGCCGCCCATTCTGCATCGCTGACCTTCTCGGCGGGTTCGGGACGCACCTTTCCCGCCTCGGCAGCGAAGAGAAACTCGTGCTCCTCGCGCGGGCCGCAGAAGGGACAGGGAAAGATCTGCATGGCCGCCTCCTAGTGTGAGATTCCCGCACCGGCCGCCTCGTCGATGAGGCGGCCGGAAACGAACCGGTCGAGATCGAAGGGGCGGCTGATGTCGTGATGCTGCCCGGTTGCCAGAAGATGCGCCAGAAGCCAGCCGCCTGCGGGGATCGCCTTGAAGCCGCCGGTGCCCCAGCCGCAGTTGAGGTAGAGCCCCTCCACCCCCGGCGCGGGACCGATGACGGGCGAACTGTCTGGGACAACGTCGACGACACCCGCCCATTGGCGCAAGAGCTTCAGCTGCGCGAAGGCCGGGAACATCTCCAGAAGCCCCGCGACCACCCTTTCCTGCGCGGGCAGATTGCCCTTCTGTCCATATGTCGGCACCCGGTCGAGCCCTCCACCGAAGACGAGTTCGCCCTTGTCGGACTGGCTGACATAGGTGCCGGTGCCGAGGTAAAGCAGGATCGTATCGAGGCATGGTTTCACGGGTTCCGAGACGAAGGCCTGCAATGCGTAGTTATGGATCGGCAGATGCACTCCGACTTCGGCCACAAGTCCGGGCGTCGCTCCCGCCGCAGCCACGGCAAGCCGGTCCGTCCTGATCTCTCCCCGCGTCGTTGCGACGCCCTTCACGGCGCCGTTCTCCACCCGTATGCCGGTCACGGCGCAGTTCTCGATGATATCGACACCTAACGCGCTTGCGGCGCGCGCGTAACCCCACGCGACCGCATCGTGCCGCGCGATCCCGGCGCGACCCTGCCAGATGCCTCCCAGACAGCGATAGCG
>JAUIDM010000143.1 GCA_030428915.1 Alphaproteobacteria bacterium
AAGAATCAGCGTCACGACCGAGGTGCCGAAGATCGTCAGCAAGAGAAGCGAGAAGATCAGCGAGGGGATCGCCATCAGGATATCGACAACCCGGCTCAGCACCTGATCGATCCAGCCGCCGACCGTAGCTGCCAGCAACCCCAGGATCGAGCCGATGGTAAAGGCCAGCGCCGTCGTCATGAAGGCGATGCCGACGGTATTGCGCGCGCCATAGACGAGCCGCGTGAACATGTCGCGACCCAGATTGTCGGTGCCGAAGATATGGGGCGCCTCCCACGGCAGGAACTGAGCGCCCACCACCTCGCGCTCGGCAAAGGGCGCGATCACGGGGGCAAATATGGCAACAAGGATGTAGAGGAGGATGACGAGCATCCCGAACGCGGCTGTCAGCGGCGCGGTGCGCATGGCCTTGCGCAGGTTGCCGCGTGACAGCGCGATAGCCGCCGTGCGGAAAATCCAGCCCGACACCAATGCACCGGCGATTGCGACAGCAATCCAGAAGAGGGTGATCAGAAGAGACATCTTCGCCCCCTTACTTGCGGTGGATCAGACGCGGGTTCGACAGGGTCGAAAGCACGTCGGCAGTGAGGTTCAAAAGGACATAGGCCGCGGCAAAGATCAGCGCGACGGCCTGCACGACCGGGAAATCGCGCTTCGACACGGAGTCGACCATTAGCTGTCCGAGGCCGGGATAGACAAACACCACCTCCACCACGACAACGCCTGTAATGAGATAGGCAAGGTTCAGCGCGATGACGGTGATGATCGGCGCCAGCGCGTTCGGCAGCGCGTGCTTCAGGATCACCCGCATCGGGTTGATGCCTTTAAGTCGCGCCATCTCGATATAAGGCGAGGCCAGCAGGTTGATGATCGCCGCCCGCGTCATCCGCATCATGTGCGCGGTGACCACGAGCGTCAGCGTCAGCGCGGGCAGGAAGGCGCGATAAAGGCCCTCTCCAAGGGTGGTATCCGCGTCCATTCGCGTCATCGACGGAAAGAGGCCGGACTGCGCGAGAACGAAGATCAGGATATAGGCCACGAAAAACTCGGGAAACGAAATCGAGGTCAGCGCGGCGGCATTGGCGGCCCGGTCGAAGATCGAGTTGCGGTAAAGTGCGGCGAGAATGCCGAGCACCAGGGACAGCGGCACCGCGATTGCGGCGGCATAGAGCGCGAGGAACAGAGTATTGCCGAGCCGCGTCGCGATCAGATCGGCGACAGGTCTCTTGTTGCCGGACAGCGAGGTGCCGAAATCGCCCTGAACGGCACCGGCCAGCCAGTTGAAGTAGCGCTGATAGGCCGGCAGATCGAGCCCGATTTCCTTACGGAACGCCGCCAGCGTTTCTTCCGTCGCTGACTGACCCAGAATCGCCTTCGCGAAATCGCCCGGCAAAAGTTCGGTCGCGCTGAAGATGATTATCGAAATGACAAACAGCGTCAGCAAGCCCAAGCCGAAGCGCTTGGCGATCATCGTCCATATCAGGCTCAT
Source organism: Alphaproteobacteria bacterium (assembly GCA_030428915.1). Classification (GTDB taxonomy): domain Bacteria; phylum Pseudomonadota; class Alphaproteobacteria; order Rhodobacterales; family Rhodobacteraceae; genus Albidovulum. The sequence goes on from JAUIDM010000143.1 coordinate 1,490, forward strand.
CCCGGTCCTCTCCTGTTGTTCTTTTTCCGGTCTCTTTGCGACGAACCGGTTGGTCCAGTCAGGAACGAACAGACCCCGGCGCTTTCACGCCGGGGCCCCCGTCGGATCAGGCGAACCACCAGCGCTCGTAGAGGCGCAGACCGTCGAGGCCCTGGTTCGTGCCGATGACTTCGGGCACGCCAACCTTGTCGGAATGCGCGTTGACGTAGTTCGCGAACATCGGGATGGCCACACCGCCCTCATTGGCGCAGATGTCCTGCATCTCCCAATACATCTCGCGGCGCTTGTCGTCGTCCAGTTCCGACCGCGCGGCGACCAGCAGTTCATTGAAACGTGCGTGATCCCAGAAGCTGTCGTTCCACGGCGCGCCTGCGCTGTAGGCGACCGAGAACATCAGGTCCTGGGTCGGACGGCCGCCCCAATAAGAGGCACAGAACGGTTTCTTCATCCAGACGTTGTCCCAGTAACCGTCGCTCGGCTCGCGCACCACCTCGATATTGATCCCGGCGGCTGCGGCCCGCTCGGCAATGAGAACTGCCGAATCCACCGCGCCTGCAAAGGCGGCATCGGCGGCCGAAAGCTGGACGTCGAGCGTATCCATCCCGGCTTCCTTGAGGTAGAACTTCGCCTTGTCCGGGTCGTAGGTCTTCTGCTCCAGCTCGGTGTTGAAGTAACGCTGACCCCGGCCGATCGGGTGGTCGTTGCCGGTGCTTCCGTAGCCGCGCAGGATCTTCTCGACCAGCTCGTTCCGGTCGATCCCGTATTTCAGCGCCTGACGAACGTTGTTGTTGTCATAAGGCGACAGCCGCGTATCCATCGGGAAGACGAAGTGCTGATTGCCGTCCACCGGCAGAACCTTGATGCCCGGCGCGCGTTCCAGAAGCGATACGGTGTTCAGATCGACACCATCGATCACATCGACCTCGCCCGTGATCAGCGCGTTCTGGCGCGCGGCCGCGTCGACGATCGACAGGGCGTCGATGCCATCGAACCATGCGCGGTCGCTCTTGAAGTAGTTCGGGTTGCGGCTCATCTTCACCGACACGCCCGGCTCAAAGCTGTCAAGCACATAGGCGCCCGTGCCATCCGTCGTCGTCACGTCGATCTTGCCGTCGGCCGAGGGCAGTACGACAAGGTGATAGTCGGCAAGGATGAACGGGAAGTCGGCATTGCCGCCCGAAAGCGAGATGACGACATTGCCACCATCGACCTTGATATCCGTGATCGGATCGACATAGGGCTTGGCGGCCGACTTGGATTCCTCACCCCGGTGGTAGTTCAGCGACGCGACGACATCGTCCGGTGTCATTGTCTTGCCGCTGTGGAAGGTCACGCCTTCGCGGATCTTGAAGGTCCAGGTCGCGGCATCGGCCGAGGCCTCCCAGCTTTCGGCAAGTTCGCCGATCAGCGAGCCATCCGGCGCAATCTCAGTCAGCGTGTTGCAGCGCGCGGTGTTGAAGCTTTGCACGAAGGTCGAATCCCAGGTCGCGGGATCGAGGCTGTCGGTGGTGTTGCCGCTGGCAAGCGCGATGCGCAGGATGCCGCCACGCTTGGGCTCGGCCATGGCCTTGCGCACGCTCGCGGGCAGGATCAGACCGGCTGCGCCCATCGCGGTCGCGCCCTTGAGCAGACCGCGGCGGCTGAGACCGCCGGTTCCGTTAGTGAAGTTCGACATGTTGTCCTCCTTGTCGAGTCTTGTTGTTTTTCTCGATTACGGCTGCCCGGATGCTCCGGGTCAAGCCTCTAACGCGCTCTTTTGATATTTCGCCCGGTCGAGCCAGCCGGGATTGATCTCGACGCCCCAGCCCGGGCCATCGGGAATACGAAGCTTGCCGTCCCGGGCGGCATAGGGATCACCGAGGAACAGCTCCTGTTGCCACGGATAGTAGTCCTCGCCCTCGATGGAAAACTCCAGGTATTTTCCCGCGTTCGGAATGGCCCCAAGAAGATGCATCGTGCAGATCGTCACAAGTGACAGGTTGGCGCTGTGCGGGGTACAGGGCAAGCCTGCCTTGGCGGCAAGATCGGCAACCAGCAGGGTTCGGGCGATGCCGCCCATATACATCACATCGGGCTGGACGATGTCGACCGCCCGCATGTCGATCATGCGTTTCCAGGTGGCAAGATCCCAGTCCTGTTCCCCGCCGGTCACGTCGAGATCGAGCGCATCGGTGACTTCTTTCGTCTGCTCCAGTTCCCAATAGGGACAGGGCTCCTCGAAATGACCGACGCCCTCGGATTCCAGCAACCGCCCGACTTCGATCGCGCGGGCGGGCGAAAAGCCCGAATTTCCGTCGACGAGCTTCGCGATCCCGTCGCCAAGGGCGCGGGCGACCGAGGGCACCACCGCCTCGGTCCGGCCGGGCCATTCATCCACGTCGCGACCGCACTCCGCCCCGACGCGCCATTTGAAGGCGTCAAACCCCTTTTCGTCCCTCAGCCGCACGAACCGCGCCGCCTCGTCCTCGGGCGTGATGTCGCGCTTCATGGACGAGGCATAGGCGCGCAGCCAGCCCGGCTTGCCACCCAAGAGCTCTACGACCGGCCTGCCCTCGCGGCGTCCGCGCAGATCCCAAAGCGCCGTATCCAGCCCAGCGAGCGCGCGGCAGCGGTACGAGCCTGGAAACTTGTGCTCCTTCTCCTCGATCCGTTGGACGAGGCCGAGAATGTCGTCGGTGCCAGCACCCAGCGCATGCGGTGCGACCTGCCGATGCAGGATCTGCGCGGTGATGTCGGCATTGTAGGTGGAACACTGCCCCCAACCTGTGGCGCCGTCTTCTGCCGTGACCCGGACGAAACTTACGAACTCATCTGAAAAAGTCTCGATGCACGAGATGGCGGGCATTCTGAGATTGTCCCCCAAAAACAACCGGCCAGATAACGGCCGACCCTAAGCAGTTTTGTCAGCCTATTGTCGCGCTCTGGCAGTTTGAAGCCGAAAAGCGACTATAGCTGACGAAAAAACGACAAAAAGAGGCTTTTATTGATTGACCCGTTAATTAATCGAAAATGCCACGATGCGCGCCACCAGGCAGTCCAGCGTATCGGTCAGGGGCAGGTCCACGCCGAGGTCCGGCCTGAGAATCGACAGCTCCGTACAGGCCACCGCAAGATGATCGCAGCCTTGCCGGTCGACGAGGCCACGCGCGAGTCGGTCCAGCCCGTCGGTTTCGGCCGCGCCCTTGCGACCGGCCTTGACCGCCCGGATCACAGACAGAAGCGCGTCCTCATCTTCGGTCCAGACCGCTTCCAATCCCTTGTCAGAAAAAGAAGAAGCAAACACACCGGCAAGCCGGACGGCCGGCGAGGCGAGCATTCCGATCCGCCGGGCGCCCGTGGCGAAAAGGTCGGCTGCCGTCGCCTCGATCATGTCCAGAAACGGCAGGCCGGTCGCAGCGCTGATATCGGGTGCAAAGGCATGGGCGGTATTGCAGGGCATCGCCAGCGCCTCGGCCCCGGCCCGCTCCAGATCGCAGGCCATGGCGGCCAGGACGGGGCCGGGATTTTCGCCCGTCCCCTCGATCAGCGCCTTGATCCGGCTTGGCACCTGGGGGTTCTGGTGCACGATCAGGGGGATGTGGTCGGCGTCATCCGATGCGGGCCGGGCCGCGATGACCTTCTGCATCAGAAGCACGGTCGCGTCCGGACCCATGCCCCCGAGAATACCCACACGTCGCATCATTCCCCCGTCTGCCTTCCGTACCGCATCTGTATGGCATCCGTCCCGACACTGTCCCGACAAATGTCATTCCGGGCGCAGCCGAAACGCCTCTCCGGGAAAGTATTTCTCAAGCCGGATGTCAGCCGTGCGGGCATGGCCCTCCATCCCCTCGAAGCGCGAGATGCGCGCGGTGACGGCGGCGAGGTCGCGCAGCGCCTCGGGCTGCACTTCCTGCCAGGTCACGGTCTTGAGGAACTTGTGAACCGAAAGCCCGCCGGTGTAGCGCGCAGCCCCCGAGGTCGGCAAGACGTGGTTGGTGCCCGCGGCCTTGTCGCCGAACGCCACCGTGGTATGGGCGCCGAGGAAGAGCGAGCCATAGGCCGAAAGCCGGTTGCGCCACCAGTCCAGATCGGCGGCCTGCACATGCAGATGCTCTGGCGCGACATGGTCGGCATGGGCTGCCATCTCTTCGCGGTTCCCGCAGATCACGATCTCACCCAGGGACTCCCACGCCGCATGCGCCGCGCTGCGGTTGGGCTGGGGCAGTTCGGCAATGCAATTCGGGATATGGGCGGTGACGGCCTCGGCCAGGGCGGTGCTGTCGGTGACAAGCCAGACGGGCGAGGTCTGGCCATGTTCGGCCTGCCCGATCAGGTCCCAGGCGACAAGATAAGGATCTGCGGTTTCATCGGCGATGACCAGGCTGTCGGTGGGGCCCGCGAACATGTCGATCCCGACACGCCCGAAGAGCTGGCGCTTGGCCTCGGCGACATAGGCATTCCCGGGCCCGACGAGGATATCGGCGGGCGGCAGGCCGAACTGGCCGTAAGCCATCGCCGCGATGCCCTGCACGCCGCCAAGCGCAAGAATGCGGTCAGCGCCGCAATAGTCGAGCGCGTAGAGGATCGTCGCGGGAATGCCCCGACCAGGCCGGGGCGGCGACACGGCCGAGATATGGCCGACGCCCGCGACTTTTGCCGTCGTCACAGTCATCAGCGCCGAGGCGATGTGGCTGTAGCGCCCGCCCGGCACATAGGCACCGGCCGAAGTAATCGGGATCAGCCGCTGGCCAGCCTTGAGGCCGGGGCGCAACTCGATCTCTGTCTCGCTGCAACTGTCGAGCTGGGCCTGCGCGAAGCGCGCGATGTTGTCGTGCGCATAGCGGATATCGTCCTTGAGTTGCTGTGGCACGGAACCGGCGGCCTGTTCGATCACGTCCCTCGGGACCACGATGTCGCCGGCCCAGCCGTCGAGCTTTTCGGCATAGCGCTGGGTGACGACCTCGCCGCCGGCCTCGATCTCGGCCAGCATACGCGCGACCGTTGCCGGTACGTCCGCCGCCACTTCCTCGCTGGTGGTGGTCGACTGCTTGAAGAACGTAATGCTCATCGCGTTGCTTCCTTTCCTTATATTTTTGCGAGGAGGGCTTGACCGCCGGACGCTGTAAGTTCAACTTTCTGAAATCTAGAGCCCCAAAGAGGAGGCCTCGTTCCATGCTTGCCAAGGGCATTACGCTGCGCGCGCTGGAACTGTTCGAGGCTGTTGCACAGTCCGGCACCGTGGCCGAAGGAGCGCGGCTGATGGGGCTCAGCCTGCCCGCCGCCTCGCAGCAGCTTTCGAACCTTGAAAACTCGCTTGGCTGTCCGCTTCTGGACCGCAGCCATAGACCGCTGCAACTCACGCCCGCCGGCCGTGTCTTTCTGCACCGCACCCGGGATGCGCTTTCCCGCATCCGTCAGGCGCAGGCGGAACTGACCGTTCTGGACATCTCCCACCTGACCAGCCTGCGCGTGGGCATGATCGACGATTTCGATGCCGAGATCACGCCCGAACTGGTGATCGCTCTGGCCAAGAACCTGCGCAACTGCGACTTTCGCCTGACGACCGGGCCCAGCCACGACATGATCGCCCGCATGGCGAACCGCCAGCTTGATATCGTCGTGTCGGCCACGCCCGCCGACGCTGTTGCGGGGACGATTGAATACCGGTTGTTGCGCGATCCCTACGTGCTTGCCGTACCGCGCGGCTTCGACCTGCCGAAGGGTCGCGAGATGGAGGCACTGTCGGCCCTGCCGCTCCTGCGCTACGATCGCGGCCAGTTGATGGGACGGCAGATAGAGGCACATCTGGCGCGCCACCGCATCGCTCTGCCCGACCGGTTCGAGATCGACAGCAATCAGTCGATCATGGCGCTGGTGGCCAATGGCGTGGGCTTTTCCATAACAACGCCGCTCGCGATCCTGCGCGCCCGTGCGTTCCTGGACCGGGTGGCTATCCACCCCCTGCCGCTGGCCGCGATGTCGCGCACGATCTCGCTCTTCGCCTCGACCGAACAGTCGGACCATGTCGCACGGGAAATCGTCCGCACGCTGCGTGCGCTGATGACTGCGCGGCTGATCCGACCGGCCAAGGAATTCGCGCCATGGCTGGGCGAGTCCTTCACAGTCATCCCGGCATAGTTCGGCTGTCACGCGGCGGTCCTAACGCTGTGGTTCCCAGCTTTAGGCAGGAAGGACCGGCGCCCGGGCAAGCAGGACCTTCGCTTTTTCGAGTTGTGGAAGCACAGCTTCGGGAAAGTGGAATATCGGGGCAGTCAGGTTCAGCGCTGGCCGTAATAGAGCCCGACGACATGTTCGGCTTCGGCAAAGAACAGCCAGCGCGCGGCGAAGGCGCCCATCAGGTGGATTGCCGCGATGGCGCCCAGGACGACCGGGTGCGGCGGCATGAAGATCAGCATCAGCCCCGGCAGGATCGCGGCCAGAGTCACGGCGATCTGCCGGAGCTTGGCGGAATGCCTGCGCCCGACGACGTGGATCATCTCCTTCATCAGGTAGTTCGGCCCGGTATGGGGCTGGGCCAGAACACGGACCTTGCCGATGGGGCCGAGCCCGGTCGCCGAACCCATCGTGGCGCCGACCTCGCCGAAGCGCCGGTCGCCGAGCCTGAAGGCAGTGATCATCAGAACGGCGAGGATGCCGCAGAGGATGGCCGCCGGCAGCGCCTGCCCGGTCATGATTGCCCCGCCGGTCGCGGCGAAGGTCAGAAAGAGCGCCGGTGTCGCCCAGAAGTTCCAGCGCGGCACGGTCTTCAGTTGCGTGTAGATCATCGAGGTGGCGATGACGGTGGCAAGGCAGAGAGCCGCGCCGACAATTCCGAATACGGGTGGCAGCCCGCCGCCGAAGATCGCGGCGAGCGCGACGGGGGCAAGCAGCAGGAGGGCCGCGACCGCCGCCCAGCCCTCGCGGGACAGCCAGCTTGTCCGCCATTGCGTGAAGGCCCTCCAAGCCCGCTGCGGATTGCCTAGGTGGAAGGTGGAGGCCAGAAGGCCGATCACGGCAAGACCGTAGCCAAGCCCCCAAATCAGGAATGCCTGAAGCCCGAGGACCGGCAGGAGCCCGAGCGCGAGGAAAGCCAGCAGCCCGAAGCCCGCGCCCGAAAGGGTTGTGAATACGATGACGGAAGGCGCCGGATGCATCAGATTTTCTCCAGGATTCTGTCGAGCCAGCCGGCAAAACCACTGGTCTTCACATCAAGCAGAGGCGCGAGAATGTCGATCTGCTCCTCCGGACCTTTCGGACGCGGCGGCAGATACTTGTTGACCGGCCTTGTGTCCATCTCGGGCATGAGGTCGTAGCCACCGCGTTCGGCAACAAGCTTGCTGACGTCACTCTCAGGGTCGCCGAGATCGCCGAAATGACGCGCGCCGGTCGGGCAGGTGCGGACGCAGGCAGGCTGGCGGTCTTCTTCGGGCAGGTTCTCGTTGTAGATGCGGTCTACGCAGAGCGTGCATTTCTTCATCACGCCCGCCGCCTGATCCAGCTCGCGCGCGCCATAAGGGCAGGCCCAGGCGCAGAGGCCACAGCCGATGCAGGCGTCCTCGTTGACCAGAACGATCCCGTCCTCGGCCCGCTTGTAGCTGGCCCCCGTGGGACAGACGGTGACGCAAGGCGCATTTTCGCAGTGAAGGCACGAGCGCGGGAAATTGATGACCTGCGCGGGGCCCTGGTCGGGCTGCATCTCGTAGGAGTGGACGCGGTTGAGGAACGTGCCGGAAGGCTCTGATCCATAAGCATTCTGGTCCGACAGGGGCACACCGTAGCCTTGATCGTTCCAGCCCTTGCAGGCGGTCACGCAGGCATGGCAGCCGACGCAGGTGTCGAGGTCGATGACGAGGCCGAGTTTCTTCGTTGAGGGCGGCGGAAGGGCGGTCATGGACGGTTCCTCCGCGCTGGCGGAACGGGGGACGGGATCGGCGGGAAGGCGGGCTGCGCCTCCTCCGGCGGGTCGGCCTTTTCAATCCTCACGCGCAGGTCGAACCAAGCGGCCTGCCCGGTGATCGGGTCGGAATTCGACCAGCGCAGCCCGTCGACCTTTTCGGGTAGAAGTTCGTGGATCAGGTGATTGAGAAGAAAGCCTTTCGTGGCTTCCGGCGCGTCCGGATCGAGCGCCCAGGCGCCCTTGCGCTTGCCGATCGCATTCCAGGTCCAGATGGTGTTTTCGTTCAGCGCGGCCATATGGGCGACCGGCACGGTAATCTCGCCCGTGGGTGAGGTCACGCGAGCCCAGTCGCCGTCCTGAAAGCCGTTCGCCTCCCAGATCTTCGTCGGCACATAGAGGGGGTTCACCCCATGAATCTGCCGCAGCCATGCGTTCTGCGAGCCCCAGGAATGATACATTGCCATCGGTCGCTGGGTCAGGGCGTGAACCGGGTACTCACTCCCGGCAGTGTCGCCGAAGGGTTCGTACCAGTAG
>JAUIDM010000527.1 GCA_030428915.1 Alphaproteobacteria bacterium
GTCCGGGTCCAGAACGCCCGGGCTTATGACACCTTCTATCAGGCGCTGATTTCCGAGGTGAAGATCTATAACGTCACGGCGCTTCTGAGCATGGAAGAGATCAAGTCGACGACCCTGCTGCCCTTGTGAGTGCCCGGGGGGCGCCCCGGAGTATTTCCGGACAGAAAGTGGACGGATCAGCCCCGGACAGTGAGCTGTTCTAGACCGTGGAAGTGGTAGAGATTGGCGTAACGAGGCGGGGCGGCCAGCCGCAGGCCGGGTAGCCGGTCGAAGAGGATGGGCAGGGCGGTCTTCAGTTCCAGCCGCGCCAGCGGTGCGCCGACGCAAAAATGCAGGCCGACGCCGAAGCTGAGATTGGGTTTGACCGGGCGGGCCGGATCGAAGCGGCCGGGCTGGTCCCACTGGCGCGGATCGCGGTTGGCGGCGGCCAGCAGGCAGCCGACCTCATCGCCGCGCCGGAACGTGTGGCCACCGATCTCGATATCCTCATAGGCGTGGCGGGTGAAAAGATGCAGCGGCGGGTCGTGGCGGAGGATTTCCTCCACCGTGCCGTCGATACGGTCCTGTGCTAGGGAATCCGCACCAAAACCGTTCTCTATCAAGGCCTTGACGCCGTTCCCGATGGTATGAACGGTTGCCTCATGCCCCGCATTCAGAAGCAGGATGCAGGTCGTAATCAACTCGTCGGTCGAAAGCTTCTCCCCTTCCATCTCGGCGGCGATGAGATGGGTGATGAGGTCGTCCGCGGGTGTGGTCCGGCGGTCCTCGACATAGGCGCGCAGGAAAGTCACGAACGCTTCGGTCGCGGCAACGGCCGCGTCCTCCATCATCCGGTCGCGGCGGGCCTGGTACATGCCGACCATGGCGTTCGACCATTTCAGGAGGTCGTCGGCGCGCGCCTCGGGGACGCCGAGCAGACGGGCGATGATAATCACCGGCAGTTTCTGGGCGAAGTGCCGCAGCAGGTCGAATTCACCCGAGGGGAACGCATCCACCAGGTCGTGAGTCAGCGCCGCGATTTCCGGCGCAAGCGCTGCGATCCGGCGCGAGGTGAACGCGCGCAGGACAAGCGACCGCAACCGCGTGTGGCGGGGCGGCTCCAGTTCCAGCATCGAATGCGCCTCGACCGCGTAGAAGGGTTTCAGATGGTCGGGCACGGCGGCCCGCTTTTCTTCGGGCACTTCGCGGCCGAAACGGCGGTCGCGCAGGATGGCGCCGACCGCGGTGGCCGAGGTTGCGCAGATCAGATCGTATTCCTGCCAGTGGAACAGGGGGCCCGCCGCCCGGGCGCGGTCGTAAAACGGGTAGGGGTTCTGGACGAAAGTGTCGTCGGTCGGCGATTGGCTGAGGCTTTGCATGGGCCGAGCATTACCGCCTGGCGGGCCGGTTTCAAGCCCGCCGCCCGCCTTGCGCGACCAAGACACCGATCGCAACAAGAGCGGCCGCGCCCACTGCGGGCCAACTCCATCCAGCGCCAAAGGCGAGCGACAGGACCATGACATAGAAGGGCGCGATGTTGATGTGCATGGTCGCCACGCCAATCCCCAGTCCCGCGACCCCGATCAGGAACAGCGCCTGGGAGATGGCCATTGAACCGGCACCGCAAAGGAACGAATACACCAATTCGCGCCAGCCGATCCTGTTCCAGGGCATGGCCTCGCCGCCAAGATGAGGCAGGACGGTCTGGACGAGAAAAACCACAAGTGCGCCGCCAGCGACCGTGACCGCCGTTCGCCCAATCGCTGAAAGCCCCGGCAGCGCGGTGACGGAGGCGCGCGAACTCCAGGTAAAGACGACGACCGATGCAAGGATGGAGACCGCGCCAAGGCCCATCTCGAGATGCCCCATTCGTGCACCGTAGACCGCAACACCGCCAGCGACCGAAAGGACGATGCCGAGGAGCAGGCGCGCCGTCAGCCGCCGGGCATCGTACAGGCACTCCAACGCTATGCCGACGACCGGCATCGTCGCGAAGATCACGGCGGTGGTTATGGCATCGGTAC
>JAUIDM010000144.1 GCA_030428915.1 Alphaproteobacteria bacterium
GCGGCGCGATCGGGGCTAGAGTTTCTGACGATCTATCTGGGGCCGACGCTTGTGCTGATCGGCTGGTGGGTAATTCTGCGAAAGCTGGTCAGGATCGGCCGCAGCCACCGCGTGACCTCCATCGCCGACCTGATTTCCTCGCGTTATGGCAAGTCGAACGTGCTCGGTGTCATCGTCACGGTGATCGCGGTGGTCGCCGCCACACCCTACATTGCGTTGCAACTGCAATCGGTGACGCTTTCCTTCGGTGTCTTCGCCTCCGGCACGCCCGAAGGCTGGGCCCTGCCGGACAAAAGCGCCACCGCACTCTGGGTCGCGGGCGGGCTCACGCTTTTCACCATCCTATTTGGCACCCGCAACCTTGACGCCAATGAACGCCATCACGGCGTCGTCATGGCCATCGCGCTGGAGGCCGTTGTCAAGCTCGTGGCTCTTGTCGCGGTCGGTATCTTCGTCGTCTGGGGTGTGGCCGATGGTTGGGCCGATATCGCTGCGCGGGTGGAGGCCTCGCCCATCGCCGACTGGCCGCTGCAACCGGGGCGCTGGATCGGCCTCACATTCGTCTCTGCCGCTGCGATCCTGACCCTGCCGCGCATGTTTCAGGTCATGGTCGTCGAAAACGCCGACGAACGTCATCTCGTCACAGCCTCCTGGGCGTTCCCCCTCTATCTCTTGTTGATGAGCCTTTTTGTGGTGCCGATCGCCGTTGTCGGGCTGTCGGAACTGCCCGCAGGGTCCAACCCCGACCTCTTCGTGCTGACACTGCCCTTGGCCGAGGGGCAAGCCAAGCTGGCCATGCTCGCCTTTCTCGGCGGATTCTCCTCGGCCACGTCGATGGTCATCGTCGCTGCCATCGCGCTCGCCACGATGGTTTCGAACCATGTTGTCATGCCGCTCTGGCTGAGCTTGCGCGAAGGCGGCGCGCGCGCGCCGGGCGATGTGCGGGGCCTCGTTCTGATGTCCCGCCGTGTCTCCATCGCCGCGGTGCTGGCGCTCGGCTATATCTACTATGCGCTGTCCGGCGGATCGGCCGCACTGGCCGCCATCGGGCTCATCGCCTTTCTCGGTGTGGCCCAGATCCTTCCCGCGATGATCGGCGGCATCTTCTGGCGAGGGGCCACAGGGACCGGCGCGGCGCTTGGCCTGACGGTTGGGTTCCTGACCTGGCTCTACACGCTTTATCTGCCCTCGTTCGGTGAGGGTGGCCTGCTCTCTGCACGGCTTCTGGCCGAGGGGCCGTGGGGGATTGGCTGGCTACGGCCCCAAGCGCTCTTCGGGATAACCGGGCTCGACCCGCTCTTGCATGCGCTCTTCTGGTCGCTTTCTCTCAACACTTTCACTTTTGTCGGTGTCTCGCTTTTCACCTTCCCCGGTCCGGTCGAACGCATGCAGGGCCTCGCCTTTGTCAATGTCTTCGACCACGATCCGGGTGCAAGGGGCTGGAGCCGGGGCGGGGCCGAGGCAGAGGATCTTCTAACCATGGCGCAGGGCATCCTTGGTGCCGAAGAGGCCCAGGGCTTTTTCGAGGCCGAGGCCCGCGCGCAGGGCAAGGCGGGCTTCCTGCCCGATACCACGCCCGATTTCATCGAAAGGCTGGAACGGCGGCTTGCCGGTTCGGTGGGGGCGGCGACGGCGCATGCGATGATCGCCCAGTTTGCCGTCGGCGCGGCCGTGTCAGCACAGGATCTGATGGCGGTCGCCTCCGAGGCACAGCAGATTCTTGAATATTCGACCCAGCTGGAGGCAAAGTCCGAGGAACTGGCCCGCACGGCCCGGCAGTTGACCGAGGCCAACGACAAGCTGAAGGATCTGTCGGTTCAGAAGGACGCGTTCCTGAGCCAGATCAGCCATGAACTCAGGACGCCGATGACATCTATTCGGGCGTTTTCCGAGATCCTGAAGGACCCAGATCTGCCTGCAGAGATGCAGCAGAAATATGCCGGGGTCATCCATGACGAGACGATCCGCCTGACCCGGCTCTTGGACGATCTTCTGGATCTTTCGGTGCTGGAGAACCGCAAGGTGAAGCTTGATGTCAAGGTCGCCAACCTGCACGACCTGATCTCCAAGGCCGTGCAGGCCGCGTCGAACACCCGGCCAGAGCGGCGCTTCACGATCCATCGCGACTATCCGGCAGAACATATCCCGGTGATCACCGATACCGACCGTCTGGTTCAGGTATTCATCAACCTCGTCTCGAACGCGCGCAAATATTGCGATGCTGAACGGCCGGAACTGACGGTCAACGCGCGGCAGCGCGGCGGGCGCATCATCGTCGATTTCATCGACAATGGCGCGGGCATTCCCAAAGCCTCGCAGCGGCTGATCTTCGAGAAGTTCGCGCGGCTCACCGATACTGCGCGGGCAGGTGGCGCAGGGCTGGGGCTGGCGATCTGCCGTGAGATCATGGCCAATCTTGGCGGTACCATTGCTTATCTGCCGGGGCAGGGCGGGGCGGCCTTCCGCGTCGCACTGCCGGTCAAGCCGGAGGCGCAATTGGAGGCTGAGGCGGCGGAATAGCCCCGAGGCAAGGTTTTGTTAACGCTGTTTGGTCTAGTCTCTCCCGAGGCCCTTCCGGGCAAACGGGGACGGAGGCATGATCGAAGCCACTTGCGAAACGGTTCTGAAACGCAAGGCCGAGGCGGGGCGCAACCTTTCCGGCGGCGGCCCTGTCACGCCCGCCAAGGCACTTGGCCAGGCGCTTGCCAAGGCGGCCCAGGACATGATGAAACTGCCCATCGCCGTTGCGTCGGCTCAGAACGGGCGCATGTCGCTTTCCGAAGTGATCGACTGTCTTCCCGACCGCGCCCTCCTTGCGCTTCTGGAAGGTCCAGAGGATGGCCTGGGACTGATGGCGCTGGCGCCTGAAGTGCTGGCGAGCCTGATCGAGATGCAGACGACTGGCAGGATCAGCCGGTGCGATGTGACACCGCGTCGACCGACCCGGACAGACGCGGCCATGGCGGCGCCCTTCATCGACCGGGTTCTGGGTGAACTCGAAGTGCAGCTTGCAGACGATACCGCGATCGTCTGGGCCGGGGGATTTCGCTATGCCTCCTATCTTGAGGATGCGCGTCCGCTCGGGCTTCTCATGGAGGATACCGGGTACCGCGTGTTTCGCTTCAACTTGAACTTCGGCGAGGGCGCGATGCGGCAGGGCGGCTTTTTGCTGGCGCTTCCCGCCGAAGGCAAAGGCATCCCGCCCGCGCGGTCCGCGCGGAGCGAGGATCGGAACGCCCCGAAAGCCGGACCCGGCGACGCCACAGCGGAGTGGCACGCGCGTTTGCAGGATGCGGTTCTGAACGCGCGGGTACAGGTTCAAGCCGTGCTCGACAGGGTTTCGCTGCCGCTTTCAATCGTTCTGGGGCTTAAGACCGGTGCGGTCGTGCCTGTGTCTCCCGGGGCGCTGTCGCGGCTCAGGATCGAAGGGCAGGGCCGTTTTGTCGTCTTTGGAAAGCTTGGACAGTGCCAGGGCAAACTGGCCGTCAGGCTGATCGTGATGTCGAATGAAGAGGGAACGGAACGGGCGGAGGTCAGGCCTCACCCGCGAGCCGTTCCAGAGCTGCCCTGAAGGGTTCGAGATTGTAGCCCCAGCGTGCCGGTATCGCGATCAATTCATTCACGGGCGTCTTGCCGGCATGGGCGAGCGCCCAGACGATCGAGGACCGGTTGCCCGAAGCGCAATAAGCCAGAACGGGTCCGGTGGCGGCCTCAACGGCGCTGCGCTGGCCGTCGACGGCCTCCATCGTGATCGCGCCGCCGATGACCGGATTACTGACAAAGGTCATGCCCGCGTCCTCCACCGCCCTGCGCATCTGATCTGCGTGAAGCTCTGCCGGGATCTCGGCATCAGGCCGGTTGTCGATGACCGTGGTAAAGCCGGCCGCCCGGATCGCAGTCACATCCGTCAGCGAGATCTGGGGCGATACGGCGTAGGTCGGGGTCAGTTGGCGGATTTCCATGATCTCTCCTTTGCTGCGGGCGCACGGACAATAGCGGCGGTGCCTGCCGGACGGAAGAGCAAAGCGGGAATGCCGCGAACGTCGTGGTCGCCTTGGCGAAGGATTGACTTGCATCAATGTCGGTTCCGCCCCAGCCTCGGTATTAATGATCCGGGAATGGTAAAGGAGACCCGCATGAAATCCGTTGCCGAACGCAAGGCCGAGCTTCTGGCACGACAGGCCGATCTCAATGCTCGCATCGCCGGGATCGGCGAGGAACTGGACAGCCACGAGGCCAAGGACTGGGAAGAGATGGCGACGGAACGCGAGTCCGACGAGGTTCTGGAGGATCTCGGACAATCCGCGCAGGCGGAGCTGCGGATGATCGAGGCCGCGCTTACCCGGATCGATGAGGATGAATACGGCTACTGCGTGCAATGCGGCGACCGGATAGCCGAGGAGCGGCTGAACCTGCTGCCCGCCACGCCGTTCTGCCGCAAATGTGCGCCGCAAAAGTGATGAACGACAGTCAGGCCCGGCCCGTCCAGCCATTGCCATTCTGACGGTGCCGCCTAGAGTGGTGCCGGTGGCAGTTCAAGGGGGCAGGCTGGCATGACCGAGGTGGTGCGCAGATCGACGGCGGATGGGGTGACGACTCTAACGCTGGACAATCCGCCGGTAAATGCATTGGGAAAAGACCTGCGTCGCGGGCTTCTGGAGGCCCTGACACAGGCGGAAGCCGACCCCGATACGCGCGCGATCGTCCTTGCGGCCGCGGGCCGTACCTGGCCTGCTGGGGCCGATATCCGCGAGTTCGGCAAGCCGCCTGCAGAACCCTTGTTGCCGGAGCTTTGCGCGGCGGTCGCGACCTGCACGAAACCGGTCATCGCGGCGCTTCATGGAACCGTCTTCGGCGGCGGGTTGGAACTGGCGCTCGCCGCGGGGGGGCGCCTGGCGAAACTCGGCACGCAGTTGGGCCTTCCTGAAGTCACGCTTGGCATTCTGCCCGGCGCCGGGGGAACCCAGCGTCTGCCCCGGCTCATCGGCGCGAAACCGGCGCTGGGCCTGATGCTGAGCGGTCTGCCCGTGGCCGCAGAGCGGGCGGTCGAGCTCGGGTTCGTCGACGCCGTCACGGACGGCGATGTGCGCTCCGCGGCCGAGGCTATGGCCCGCAAGATCGCCGCTGGAGAGGTCGACCTTGCCCGGAAGTTTCCGCGCCCCGATCACCGCGCCGATGCGACGACCTGGCTGCGCGCGGTTGCCTCCGCGCGGGAGGGGATCGGCAAGGCACGTCTGCCCGCGCCGGGGCGGATCATCGATTGCGTCGAGGCAGCGCTGCTCTTGCCGGAGGAAGAGGGCCTTGCCTACGAACGCGCGGCATTCGAGGATCTGGTCGGCACGCCCGAGGCCGCCGCCCTGCGCCACGCCTTCCTGTCCGAGCGCCGTGCGGCGCGGCTGCCTGACTTGGGCGGGGCGGAAGCCCGCGAGGTGTCCACGGTAGGGGTCGTCGGCGGGGGACTGATGGGATCGGGGATCGCGACCGCGCTTCTGTCGGCGGGATACCGGGTTACACTGATCGAACGTGACCCGACCGCACTTTCCGCGGGGCTGGCACGGGTGGCGACCAATCAGGAACGAGCCGTGTCAAAGGGACGCCTGAGCAAGGCGGGGCAAGAGGAGGCTTGGTCGCGCATCGCCGGGGCGAACGATATGGCAGCGCTTTCGGAATCTGACCTGGTGATCGAGGCGGTTCCCGAAGACGAGGAGCTGAAACAGCGCATATTTGCCGAACTCGGGGCAGTCACGCGGCCCGGCACGATCCTCGCGACGAACACGTCCTACCTCGACGTGAATGGCATCGCCGATGCGAGCGGCCGGCCGGAAGATGTGGTGGGGCTGCATTTCTTCTCGCCAGCGCAGGTGATGAAGCTGATCGAGGTCGTGGTGGGCGACAGCACTGCTCCGGATGTGACCGCGACGGCCTTCGCGCTTGCCAAGCGGATGGGAAAGATCGCGGTGCGGGCGGGTGTGTGCGACGGGTTCATTGGCAACCGCATCCTCACCGCCTATCGGACCGCCACGGATTTTCTGCTTGAGGATGGCGCGTCCCCCTACGACATCGACCGCGCTATGGTGGAATGGGGCTTCCCGAAAGGGCCTTACGCGGTTCTGGACATGGCCGGGCTCGACATCTCATGGGCGCGGCGCAAGCGCCTTGCCGCGACCCGTGATCCGACGCGGCGCTATGTGGCGATCGGGGACAGGCTCTGCGAGGCGGGCCGGTTGGGTCAAAAGGCCGGAAAGGGCTATTACCGCTATTCGGACGACAGCCGGCACGGGGAGGAAGACCCGGAGGTACTGGGGCTGATCGTCGCTGAGCGGCAGGCCAAGGGGATCGTGCCGCGCCAGGTGACGGATGCCGAGATCCAGACCCGCGTCCTGGCCGCGATGGCAAATGAAGGCGCGCGCATTCTGGAAGAAGGAATCGCGGCGCGGCCATCCGATGTAGATGTTGTCATGATGCTCGGCTACGGGTTCCCGCGATGGCGGGGCGGGCCGATGCAGGCGGCCGATGCAGCCGGACTGCTGGGCCTGAGAAATCATCTGAAGGACTATGCCCGCGAGGAAGCAGCGTTCTGGCAGCCCGCGCAACTCTGGGACGATCTGATCAAGAATGGCAGGAAATTCAGCGATCTGAACAGCGAATAAGCGGTGTGGCGCTTTTGCGCCAATGCGCTTGGCAGGTGGGCTGAGGTCAGGCCAGCATGATGCCCACAACCACCATCATCAACCCCAGCGCCGACAAGAGCAGCGCCGCGAGGTTCAGCGAAACCGCCCGTTGCAGGCGCGCGCGCAGTTCGGTATCCGGCAGACCCGACTTTCGGGCGCGGTTGACGCCGAGGATGCACCAGATGAGTGCAGCGAGGCCGGCAAGCGTAACCACGGTTCCGATCCAGATCAGCCAATCCATCAATAGTTCCCCCTCTTCCGGCCCGCCCTAGCGCGAAGTCGCCCGCGGGGCAAGGGCAGGTCTTGAAGCGCCGCGTTCAAGCGTCTAGTCAGGGCGCCAGCCCGCGAAGGAGACAGCCCCATGAACCAGCCCGTGTCAGATGCCACCTACAACGTCGCCGCCGACGAGCTGCGCCAGTTCATCGAACGTTACGAGCATCTTGAGGCCGAGAAGAAGGACATTGCCGATCAACAGAAAGAGGTGATGGCCGAGGCGAAGGGGCGCGGCTATGACACCAAGGTGATGCGCAAGGTCATCGCGATGCGCAAGCGCGACAAGGACGATCTTGCCGAGGAAGAGGCGGTGCTGGAAATGTACAAGGCCGCGCTGGGAATGGCCTGACACGAGACCGCGCCGGCTCAGGGTGTGATGAAGGTGACCCCGGGCATGGCGGCGATCTCATCACAGTCCCGGTCATAGGCCTCGCCGATCTCTTCGACCAGTTCCGATGTCCATCCCGGCAAATCGACCGCGACCTCGATCTCATCGGGTTTTGCGAACTTTTCCAGAAAGGATGTCGTCACGCGCCGTCGCTGCGCGACCGTTGTCGGCGGATGCGCGTCGAGGTAAGCCTTGAGCCGGGTCAGGCCATCCTCGGTCATGATGGTCGCCAGAAGGTCGAAATCCCCCTCCAGTGCGTCCTCTGCCGACAGTCCAGCGAGCGCGCGCAGAAGCTCGGGCCAGATCAGAGGCGTATCTTCGTTGCACCAGACGGTCAGTTTGACATCGGGCATGTGCATCAGAACCCGCCGGATCGCCGATACCCAGCGCAGGTCCATCGGCGATGTATCGGCCATGATCTTGTCGTAGGTGCCCCCGGCTGCGCGCTCGATCAGTGCCGGCACCAGGGTCGCGGGGTTTCTGAGCGCAAGGAAGAACTCCTTCTCGGAATCGGGGAATAGGTTGGAATAGGCGGCGATGCGCTGCGGCATCATTGCGTAGAAGCCACGTTGGGAAACCACGTTTGCCGGAAAGCAGATCAGCCCATCATGGCTGAAGATGACCCGATGCGCCTCGTCGGCCTCCATCACAGCATCGAGGATTACATGCTGCGTATCCTCGCCCGCGCGCGCGCCCTTCAGTGTCTTGGCCACACGCGGCAGAACCTGACGGTAAAGACGCGGCGCCGGCACGGATATTCCGGCTGCCTCCAGGGTGCCACGATTTTTCAGAAGCGACCGTATGAGGCGGTCGTCATCCGTGGCGTGCGCCCCGAGGTGATATACGATCTGCATGGCGCCGGGTTCATCCGTCCGAGAGTTCCGACGCCGACCCTATACGGGCTTTCTGGACAGTAAAACCGCTTTCCTGTAACCGCTTGGCATGGTCGAGAGAAATGGTCAAGCATTGGGGCGGGGCGGCGGCGGGTGGTTCCGGCGGCGGGATGCCGGGCGCGGCGTCAGGGTCGGGAGCGGGTTCTGGTCGCTGGCTGCGCTTGCAGTGGCGGCGCTGGTGATCCTGCCGATCCTGTCGGTCGTTGTGATGGCCTTTGCGCCGACCGAGAACATCTGGCCGCATCTCCTGTCGACGACACTGCCGCGCTATGCGGGCAACACGCTGATTCTCACGCTGGGCACGGGGGCGCTGGCCGCTGCGGTCGGTGCGGGTGCTGCGTGGCTCGTCAGCATGTACCGTTTCCCCCTGGCCGGGGTTCTGGAATGGCTGCTGCTTTTGCCACTCGCGATCCCGGCCTATATCGGCGCTTATGCGCTTGTGGATTTTCTCGACTATTCCGGGCCGGTTCAGGTGGCCTTGCGCGATTGGATGGGCTGGACGTCGGCGCGCGATTACTGGTTTCCGCAGGTACGGTCGCGCTGGGCTGCGGTGATCGTTCTGGCGGCGGCGCTTTATCCTTATGTCTACCTGCTGGCCCGCGCGGCGTTCCGGGAGCAATCGGCGGGCAGCTACGAGGTCGCGCGCGCCCTGGGTGCGGGTCCCTTCCGCCTTTTCTGGCGCGTTGGTCTTCCGCTTGCGCGGCCTGCCATCGCGGCGGGTGCGGCGATCGTGATGATGGAAACGGTCAACGATTTCGGGGTAGTCGATTTCTTCGCTGTGCAGACATTGACCACAGGCATCTTTACGGTCTGGCTGGAAACCGGCAATGCCGGCGGTGCCGCCCAGATCGCCTGCGTGATCCTTGCCGTGATCCTCGCCCTGGTGGCGCTGGAAAAGGTTAGTCGCCGCAATTCGCGATATTACCATTCGGCGCGTCAGCCGCGTCCGGTCACGAGAATCGTGCTGCAAGGGCCCGCGGGCTGGGCGGCAACGGCTTTGTGCGTCCTGCCCGTCTCGGCGGGGTTCATCCTTCCGGTCGCCGTAATCGCGGCCCATGCGCTTGACCGGCCGGAGACCTGGGTCAGCGCCGGGCTGGGTCGGGCCTTTCTGAATACGCTGACCGTCGGAGGAGTTGCCGCCTGCCTGACCGTGGCGGGCGCGCTGTTGATGGTCTATGGCGTGCGGCTGACCGGGCGCAAGCTGCCGCGGCTCCTGCTGCCGGTCACGACCATCGGTTATGCGGCCCCGGGCGCGGTTCTGGCGGTCGGTATCCTGATCCCGCTGGCCGCCTTCGACCACCGGGTCGCCGATGCGATCCTGTGGCTGACCGGTTATGACCCCGGCCTGATCCTGACCGGTTCCGCCGCGGCCATCGTGTTTGCCTATTTCGTGCGCTTCTTCGCAATCGCCCAGGGGGCGACCGATGCGGCGTTCGGGCGCATCTCGCCCTCGCTTCCCATGGCAGCACGGTCGCTGGGCCGGACGGCGGGGGGCACGCTTGCGGAGGTCTATCTGCCGCTGATGAAGGGCTCTGTCGGAACCGCGCTCCTGCTGGTCTTTGTCGATTGCGTCAAGGAACTGCCGGCTACG
>JAUIDM010000528.1 GCA_030428915.1 Alphaproteobacteria bacterium
GCGCGCGGCGGCGACCATGTGATGTTCATGGGGCTGACCGATCTTCCCGCTGAAGACGCTGTGGTCAGCGTGGTTCTGACCTTCGAGAAGGCGGGAGAGGTTACGATCGAGGTTCCGGTCGACAATGCACGCTGAGTGTCGATAACAGTCCGCAGGGTGGGTTGAGATCCGCCCTGCCGGCAGGTGTGGAACGCGACATTCTGGTCGCTTCCGGCGCGGACATTCCGGCGTGGCCGGTGCAGGGGAAGGCGATCTGACGTCTTCCCCAGAGTCTTTGCGATGTTCACACCCTACAGCCTGCCCGAGGCGTTCGACGCGGCGGAATGCGACCGCATCATCGCCCTTGCCGGGTCCGCCTCCCTCGCCGATGCCGGTCTTGTCCGCAATGCGTCGGACCACAATATCCGCCGTGCGGATCTGGCCTGGCTCGATGAGCGTGAGGGATCGGATTGGGTGATGGAGCGGATCATCACGCTGGTTGCCCGCGCCAATCGCGAGGCCTTCGACTTCGCGCTGACCGAATTTGCCGAGAGTGCCCAGGTCGCGCGTTATGGCGCCGAACGCGAGGGCCATTTCGACTGGCATTCCGATATCGGTGCCGGGGCGGCGGCGTCGCGGCGGAAGCTGACGATGGTCGTGCAGCTTTCCCAGCCCGACGGATACGAGGGTGGAGCACTGGAACTGATGCCGGACGCCCATATACGTAAGGCGGCGTCAGGACTCGGGACGGCAACGGTGTTTCCAAGCTTCGTCCTGCACCGGGTCACTCCCGTGACGGCGGGTGAGCGCTGGTCGCTTACGATCTGGGCCCACGGACCGGCCTTTCGCTGATCCGCCACCGTGTCGTGGGCGCTGCCCCCGCAACTCCGGAGAATTTAAGGACAGAAAGTGATCAGCGCTCCGCGAGAAGGCGCGCCACCCAATCGGGCACGATCCGGCTGGCCTTGCCGTGATGCGCCTCGTCGAAAAGCCCGGCATTTCCGGACGGTTCAAGGTTCAATTCCAGCGTACGCGCGCCCGCAGCCCGTGCGGTGGATGCGAAACCGGCGGCGGGATAGACCGTGCCGGATGTACCGATCGAGACGAACAGGTCGCAGGATGCGAGGGCTGCGCCGATCCGGTCAAGATGGTAGGGCGTTTCCCCGAACCAGACGACATCTGGCCGGGTTCGGGGCGCGTCGCAGGCGGGGCAGGGATCGGCAGGCCTCATAACCTCGGGGGCTGGCCAGCGCTGATTGCAGGCGGCGCAGAGCGCTGTCAGGTGAGTCCCGTGCATATGGATCACGTCGGGACTGCCCGCCCGCTCGTGCAGGTCGTCGACATTCTGCGTCACGAGCGTGACCGGTCCGTGCCACTCCCCTTGCAGGAGCGCCAGTGCCCTGTGCGCTTCATTCGGTTCCGAGGCGCGGACCGTCTCGCGCCGCCAGTTGTAGAAGTCGAGCACGAAGGCGGGGTCGCGGGCGAAGCCCTCGGGCGTGGCCAGATCGCGCCAGTCATAGCGCGACCAGATCCCGCCGACGTCGCGGAACGTGCCAAGCCCGCTTTCGGCCGAGATGCCAGCCCCTGTCAGGATGGCGATATGTCGGGGTTTTGACATTCTCGGGTCCTTCTGCGATGGCCGGGACAAGGGAGGCTATCGATGCAACGTATTCTGTTTGTCTGTCTCGGCAATATCTGCCGTTCGCCTGCTGCCGAGGCGGTCTTTGTTGCCAAGGCGCGCGCCGCGGGGCTGGATATCGTGGCCGACAGCGCCGGGACCGGCGATTGGCATATCGGACGTCCACCCTATCCGCCGATGATCGCCGAATGCGCGGCGCGCGGCTATGACCTTTCGACGCTCAGGGCACGCCAGGTGGTTGGCGCAGATTTCGCCCGCTTCGACCTGATCGTCGGGATGGATGCCGATAACATCGCCGCGCTCGAGGCGATGCGCCCGGCAGGCAATACCACGCGCCTGCGGCTCATGCTCTCTTACCTTGACGGCGAGGGC
>JAUIDM010000145.1 GCA_030428915.1 Alphaproteobacteria bacterium
GGTGGGCTTCGAGGGTGACGGATTCGCCATGGAAACCCCCGAAGGACGGCAGGTTCTGCATCCTAAAGTGACCGTTCTGGCATTGGGCGGTGCAAGCTGGGCGCGGCTTGGATCGGATGCGGCATGGGTGCCCTGGCTGGCGGAAAAGGGCGTTGAGATCGCCCCCTTCAGACCCGCCAATATGGGTTTCCGTATCGACTGGTCACCGCACATGGAACGTTTTTTCGGCCAACCGGTCAAAGGTGCCGCGCTGATCGCGGGCGGCCAGGTCGAACGCGGTGAGTTCGTCATTTCGGCGAGGGGTATCGAGGGCGGTGGGGTCTACGCCATCTCGCGCGCGGCGCGGGATGGGGCGGCCCTGACGCTTGACCTTACGCCGGATCGCAGCCTGCCCGAGGTCGTGAGGCGGCTGGCGGCGGGGCCGGGCAAGGAAACGGTGGCGAACTGGCTGCGCAAGGTGTTGCGGCTCGATCCTGTCCGCATCGCGCTCTTGCAGGAATGGGGGCGGCCATTACCGCGGGGCGATGACCTCGCCCCTCTGATCAAGGCTCTTCCGGTGCGTCATGCCGGACCCCGACCTATGGACGAGGCAATCTCGGTTGCGGGCGGCATTGCAAGGGCAGCGCTGAGCGAGGATCTGGAACTGACAGCCATTCCAGGCATCTTTACCGCCGGAGAAATGCTGGACTGGGAAGCGCCGACCGGCGGCTACCTTCTGACGGCCTGCCTCGCCACAGGGCGTTGGGCGGGGAGCGCGGCGGCGAAAGTCTGAGCGCCGCGTCTTTGGCGGTGAACAATCGTTATCTGTAATGTGGACGCCCCTTCCGGCGACCGAACCCTTGATTCTTCCGGTTCGATGACAGCCGCGCGGTCATTGTCGAAGGTGTGGCCAAGATCTTCGGCGGATAACCGCCATCAGTGCTGCGGTGTTCCCCGTTGCAATTTTCGAGCAGGGCATCGTCGACAAAGAGGGCCGCCGCTGAGATCCAATTTCCGTTGGCGATGGCGGTATTCCGGGGTCAGTCGCTTTTGCTCCGACCCTGGTGCCCTTCTACCTGGAGCCGTGCAATTGGCAGCCGCTGTCACCAGCACTGCGAACATATGCCGCTCAACCTGCTGACAACATATAATTTTTTAGGGACGAGAAATAAGTCGGACACGCAGGCGGGCGCCGCAACAGGACACCCTCGCCCGTCAATGCGGTGCAAAACGGTCGGGAATCAGGGCGTGGCCGTACCGGCCAGTGTGGATTTCGTTCTCCCGCGGGCAGGACGGCGCAACGGCGGAGATCCAGGCAGGCGGTTTCGGCAGTCAGACTCTGCATCCGGCGCCGCGTGTTTCACGATCAAGGCAGTTTCCTCACCCCTGTGGCGGACCGCCGCCTGTTGCGAGCGAATCAGTTGGAACCGAAAGCAGACTGGCGTGTTAATGTTTCCGCATGAATAGTTCAGGAGGTAACAGATGAACAAGTTGCTGCTTATCCTGCCGATGACGCTTTCGCTTGCCGCATGCCAGACGGCCGAACAACAGGCGGTCGGAACCGGCGCGCTTGCGGGCGCGGCGCTTGGTGCGGCCGTTGCCGATGATGATGATCGTCTGGAAGGCGCGATGGTCGGCGGTGCGGCTGGTGCCTTGGTCGGTACGCTGATCGGTCAGTCCAAGACGTCGAACGACTGTGTCTATCAAGATGCCTATGGCCGCCGCTACACGGCTCCTTGCCCGTAGCAGCTAACGCGCCATGGCCCGCTGATAGGCGGGCCGCTTGCGCATGCGCGAAAGGTAGTCTGTCAGCCGGTGCTCGACGATCGGGAACCGCGCTGACAGAGCCCAGTTTCCACAATGGGTGAGGATGATGTCGGGCACGGTCATCATCTCTCCCATCAGGAACGGCCCCTCGCCCATCCGGTGCATCAGCGTTTTCTGACTGCGCTCGAATTCCCATCGCAGCGTGTTCTTGATCGCGGCTTGGCGCAATTCCTCCGGCAGGACGAAACTGTGGCGCGCGGCCGTCCACAGATTGGCGTCGAATTCATCCAGCAGGAACTGTGTCAGACTGTCCTGCCGGGCACGGTCGAGCGTGCCTGCCGGATGGGTCAGCTTTCCGTGTTTGTCGGCAAGATATTGGATGATCGCGGTTGAATCGGTGATCGGCGTGCCATCTTCCACCAGAACTGGCACCTTGCCCGCGGGATTGAATTCGGTCACGCCCGCAGAGCGGGGTGGTGCCGACACATGATCGAAGGGAATCTCAAGCTCTTCCAGCATCCACAAGACGCGGGCAGCACGGCTGTTGACGGTTCCGATGACAGTGTACATGCGGCGTTCCTTGGGTGGCTGACGTATGGAGACATGACCTGCCGCCCTGGTGCAAGAGCCTCTGAGCAGCTGGCCGCGATGACGATTGCGCGATTTCGAAGGGCGGGGTGCCGGTGCAACTGCCCTTGAAGGCCACAGGACAAGCCGAAAGATCAGCCGATGGCCTCCAACGTCGCCTCGGGAAACCGGTCCAGGGCGAACCCGATGGCAGGCATGTCCATCAGGCAGAAGGCGGTCGACAACGCGTCGGCGATCGCAGCGTTTTTGGCCGAGACCGAGATTGTGGACCAGAGTGGCGGCTTGCCTGCCGGGTGCAGGATGTGCGGCGCTCCGGCACCGATCCGCGTGCCCATGGGAGAGGAGGTTGCAAGCGCCCGGTCGCTCAGGTTCACGCGGATCAGTTCGCGCCCCTCTGGCGTGGCGACGGCTGCCTGCCAATCGCGGGCGTTGTTCCGGCCAAGCGCCATGACTTCACCCATGTCGACCAGCACGTCGGTAAACCCGTTCCGCCGTAAAAGATCTGCCACCCGGTCGGCGGCGTGGCCTTGGGCGATTCCGTTGAACGTCAGCGCCATGCCGGGGTCGAGGCGGAATTCTTCGGAGGAATGAAAGACCCGATTCCAGCCAATATGCTCCCGTGCTGCGCTGATGTCGCCGTCCATTGCGATCGCCTGCCAAAGCGGTTGGATCGTCGGGTCAAACACGCCTCCGGTCGCGCTATGAACCCTGTCTGCCAGTGCGAACATGTCCGCGATCTCAGGTGCCGGATGGTTCAGTCTTCCGTCCCGGTTGAGGCGAGTCAGAGCCGAATCCCGGTACAGCGAGAAATGCAATTCGATACGATCTATCTCTGCCTCGACCTTTGCGAAGAGGTGCCGCGCTTGGTTCGGTTCGGCGCCGAGCAGTACGATACGCGCCCCGGCGCCCAGTGCTCGGCCAGTCCAGACTGCAGGCTCTGCTGCCCGCGCCGGCAGGGCCGCAGCGGCGGCGGCGATGGTGACGAAGCGGCGGCGGGTCATGCGGATCATGTGGTGGCCTCCGTCGCGGCACGGGCGCGGCGTTTCAGGACCGGGCAGACCGCATTGTCGTTCATGATGACCTGACAGCGCAGGCACAGGACGCATTCGTTGGCGTTGATCCTGCCCAGCGGGTCGATGGCGCCAACGGTGCATTTCGTCTCGCACAGCCGGCATTCCCGGCCGCATTGCGGTCGGCGTTTCAGCCAGTCGAAGATCTTGAGCTTCGCCGGAATGGCGATGCCCGCGCCAAGGGGGCAGAGATAACGACAGAAGAAGCGTTCAATGAACAGACCGGCGCCGATCAGGATCAGCACATAAAGCACGTACGGCCATGCGCGGATCATGCGCAAGGATATGGCGGTCTTGAACGGCTCCGCCTCGGCCAGCACCAGCGCATCGTGCATCGAGTAGAACGACAGCGCGAGGATGCCGACGAAGAGTGTGTACTTGATCACCCAAAGCCGTTCATGCACCGCTTGCGGCACCGCGATCTGCTTCACGCCCAGCCGCCGCGCGGCAAGGTTCGTCAGCTCCTGCAACGCTCCGAACGGGCAAAGCCAGCCGCAATAGACCCCGCGCCCCCAGAAGAGCATGCCAAGCGCGGTGAAGGACCAGAGGAGGAAGATCACGGGTTCGATCAGGAATGTCTCCCATCGGAATCCCGTCAGGAGCGAATGCAGGAAGGCGACCACCTGAACCACCGACAATTGCCCGTTCAACCCCCAGCCGAGCACGAAAAGGGTCGTTGACAGGAAACCGACCCGGCCGAGCAGCCACAGCTTCGGCCGCCGAGTGATCCATTCCTGCGCGAAAAGGATGAGCGTCAGGACTGCCAGCATCGCCGCGACGATGCCGGTTGCGGCGCGCTTCTCCTTCCATATCTCGCGCCAGAGCGGTGCGGGGTCCGGTGGTGCCGCGACGCGGTAGGCATCGGGCAGGCGGTAGTCCACGCTCATCGTGAATGCGACCTCGCCGGTTTCTGTGGGACGGGCCGCGGTCACCTCCACCCGAAAGGACTGCATCGGGTCGATTTCGGACGGCAGACGGAAAAGGCTGATCTCCTTCACCTCCGGCGCCCCCCCGATGGCGAGTTTTTTCACCATCCGGTAGCTGTCTTCGCCCGGAGTCACACGGGCTGCGCCTTGGACTATCGCGATTCGGTCGAACCTGCCGGTTCTGCGCCAGTCGGTGCCCCGATGGGAATGCAGGCCCGAGGAAATGACGATCAGCATCGTCTCGCCCGGACCGAGAGAGCCGATGGCGGCGGTGTAGCCTTGCTGGCCGAGCAGATTTTGCCCGACCGTCGGTGGGTCGATCAGGCCGGTCCAAAGATGCAGGAAATCGCCCGGGCCGGGTGTAACGGGCACCTTCGCGCCCGCGAGCTTTTCGGCGGCCTCATTCATGTCGATACGCATCTCGGACAGCGAACGTGAAGCAATGAGCGTCTGCCAGTCGCCGGGCGCATATGCCAGCCGGTCGATCCCGCCCGCCTCGGCCAGAATGCCGCGCCCGATCGCCAGTGTGCGGGCGGTGCGCAGGATGCCATCCCGGATGACACCGGTAGAGACCGTTGCGCGCGAGATCACGTCAGGCAGGCCCGGCGTGTTGGCAAGGGCCACGTCGCGCGGTTGCGTCAGGTCGTAGCCCTCAAATCCGTTCACATAGGCCGCGATGTCCTCGTCCGAGATGCCGAGCGTCAGCACCGGTTCGTTGTGCTGCATCAGCCGTGCGCCCGTGATTCGCGCGTCCGGCGCGATGGCGACCAGAACGTCGAGCGGGCGGCCGGAATAGCCGACGGAGCCCGCGATTTCCCAGGTCGACCCGATATGGCCGATGACCGCGCCGTCGCGGCGAACTGTCCATCCCGGCACGCCCGCCTCATCGCGCTCGACGCTCAGGTCCGTGCCGCCGAAAATTCCTTCGGCCATGGACACATCCGGTATGGCCGGTTCGATTTTATCGGTGGATAGGTCAAGCCCCGCGCCGGAACACGGGGCGGCAAGGGTTATGACACAGGCGATCAGGGTGGCGAGAAAGCGCATCTTCATGGGTCCGGGCACTGGCCGCAGACCCTGCGTCACCGTCGCCCAACCCGCCTTAACCTAAGTCAAGGCGCCCCTGCTGCGCATCGCGCATCTTCCGTCCAGCCTCACCAGCGGAACGGAGAACACCCATGACATTCCGAGCCAACCGCGCCAGGAGCGTGCTGCTGAGCAGCGCCGCACTGGCGCTTGCCCTGCTTGCAGGCCCCGCGCTTGCTCAGGAAAAGCCAAAGGACCATGCTGACGGTCCCGCTGCCGCCTACGAGCCGTCGATGACGACGCTCGGCCAGCTTCAGGTCGAGATTCCGGGCCGCAAGCCGGACGATCCGGTGATGACGCAGGAAGAGTTCCAGCGCGGCACGCAGATCTACTTCGAACGCTGCGCGGGCTGCCACGGCGTTCTGCGCAAAGGCGCCACGGGCAAGCCGCTGACGACCGACATCACGCGGGAAAACGGCTACGACTACCTGCAAAGCTTCATCACCTACGGTTCGCCTGCGGGCATGCCGAACTGGGGCACCTCGGGCGAGCTGTCCGAGGAAGATGTCGACCTGATGGCGCGCTACCTGCTGCTGGAACCCCCGGCGCCGCCGGAATGGGGCATGCCCGAGATGCGGGGCAGCTGGACCGTCGTCGTCGCGCCAGAGGATCGGCCGACGGAGAAGATGAACGATATCGACATCGACAACCTGATGTCGGTTACCCTGCGCGATGCCGGTCAGGTCGCCCTGATCGATGGCGGCACCTATGAGATCAAGGCCGTCATCGACACTGGCTATGCGGTGCATATCAGCCGCATCTCGGCCTCGGGCCGCTATCTGTTCGTCATCGGCCGCGACGGTCTGGTCAACATGATCGACCTCTGGATGGAAACGCCCGCCACCGTCGCGTCGATCAAGATCGGGATCGAGGCCCGGTCGGTCGAGACCTCCAAGTTCGAGGGCTATGAGGACAAGTACGCGATCGCGGGCAGCTACTGGCCGCCACAATACGTGATCATGGACGGCGACACACTGGAGCCGCTCAAGATCGTCTCGACCCGGGGCAATATCTACGACGAACAGATCTACCACCCGGAACCCCGCGTGGCGTCGATCCTGTCGTCGCACTACAAGCCCGAATTCATCGTGAACGTGAAGGAAACGGGCAAGATCCTCTTCGTCGACTATACCGACCTGAAGAACCTCAAGACGGTCGAGATCGAGGCAGAGCGCTTCCTGCATGACGGCGGCTTCGACAGCACGCACCGCTACTTCCTCGTCGCGGCAAACGCGCGCGGCAAGATCGCGGTCGTCGACACCAAGGAAGACAAGCTGACCGCCCTGATCGAAACCGGCGGTCAGACGCCGCACCCGGGCCGGGGCGCGAACTTCAACCACCCGGTCTATGGTCCGGTCTGGTCGACCTCGCACCTTGGCGATGAAAGCGTGGCGCTGATCGGGACGGACCCGGAAGGGCATCCGGATCAGGCCTGGAAGGTGGTGGACAGCTTCTATGCCCTTGGCGGCGGGTCGCTCTTCATCAAGACCCACCCGAACTCCACCCATCTCTATGTCGATGCGCCGCTGAACCCGGATGCGGAAGTGTCCGCTTCGGTTGCCGTGTTCGACATTGCCGCGATGGGTGGCGATCCCGATGTCGATCCGGAATACACGACCCTTCCGATCGGCGAATGGGCGGGCATTGCCGAAGGGCAGCCACGAGTCGTTCAACCTGAATTCAACAAGGAAGGTACCGAGGTCTGGTTCTCGGTCTGGAACGGCAAGGAGCAGGAAAGCGCCATCGTCGTCGTCGACGACAAGACGCTTGAATTGAAGAAGGTCATCAAGGACCCGCGTTTGGTGACGCCGACGGGCAAGTTCAACGTGTTGAACACCCGCGACGACATCTACTGACGCCAAACTGGACGGGCGGGGGTTCCCTTGCGTTCCCTCGCTCCCCCGCCCGTCCCCTTCAGTCCGAGTGAAGCCCATGAAAGATCTTCCCCAAGGCAAAGTCTTCCTCATCGGCGCGGGTCCGGGCGATCCAGAGCTTTTGACGCTCAAGGCGCTCAGGCTCATGCAGTCCGCCGATGTGGTGGTCTTTGACCGGCTGGTCTCGGACGAGATCATGGCGCTGGTGCCCGACACTATCCGCCGCATCGACGTCGGTAAGATGCCCGGCTGTCACAAGGTCACCCAGGACCGGATCAATGCGCTTCTGACCGACCTGGCCCGCGACGGTCAGACCGTTGTGCGGCTGAAGGGCGGCGATCCGCTGATCTTCGCGCGCGGCTCGGAAGAGGCCGAGGTGCTGCGCGCGGCGGGCATTTCCGTCACCTATGTGCCCGGCATTACCGCCGCGCAGGGCGCTGCCTCCTCGACCGGCGTGCCGCTGACCCACCGGGGTCTGGCCACCGGGGTTCGTTATGTCACCGGCCACCGGGCTAAGGATGCGCGGCTCGATCTCGACTGGGCCTCGCTGGCATCGGAAGAGACGACATTGGTCGTCTATATGGGCGCGGCGAACATCGCCCAGATTGCCTTCCAGCTCATGCGACACGGGCTGCCGCCCGCGCTGCCGGTCATGGCCATCGCCGCGGCCACCACGCCGCGCGAGCAGCGTATTCTTTCCACCTTGGGCGGAATCGCCGCCGATGTCGCGATGGCCGAGCCAGAGGCGCCGGTGCTGTTCGTGATCGGCCGCGTGGTTTCGCTTTATGACGGCATCGCGCTGGCCGACGCGCTGACCTGCGATGGCGCCGGGATGGCGGCTTATGCGTAGCCTTGCGGCCCTTCTGATGCTGAGCCTGCCTGCGATGGCAGAGGTCAGCCCGGAACGGGCGGAAAAGCTGGAACACATGGTCATCCAGGATTGCGGGTCCTGCCACGGGCTGACGATGAAAGGCGGGCTTGGCTCGGCCCTTACGCCCGACGTTCTGGCCCATGCCGAGCCCGAGGGGCTGGCTCTGATCATCCTCGATGGCGTGCCGGGTACGGCGATGCCGCGCTGGCGGCCTGTCCTGAGCGAGGACGAGGCTTTGTGGATCGCCCGATATCTGAAGGGAGACACGGAATGAAGGCGCTGATTACCGCCCTGATGCTGAGCTTTGCTGGCCCCGCCTGCGCTGGCGAACCTTGTTGTGCAACCGGCGACCTCGGCCTTGTCATCGAACGCGCCACCGGGTCGGTGCTGGTGGTGGATCGTTCCGACCGCGCCGCCATTGGCCGGATCGAGGGACTGGGCGATCTGTCTCACGCTAGCCTGACCTACAGCCCCGATGAACGCTTTGCCTATGTATTCGGTCGTGACGGCGGGCTGACCAAGATCGACATGCTGACCCGAACGGTCGTCCAGCGCATCATTCAGGGCGGCAATTCGATCGGCGGGGCGATCTCGGATGACGGCAAGCTGATCGCCGTGTCGAACTACGAACCGGGTGGCGTCAAGGTCTTTGATGCCGAGACCCTCGACCAGATTGCAGACATCCCGGCAGGTGCCAAGACCATCGGCCTTGTCGACGTGCCCGGCCGCCGCTTCGCCTGGGCGACGTGGGAGACGGGCGAGGCGTTCATCGCCGATTTCTCCGGCCCCGAGATGAAACTCACCAAGCTCGGCGATGTCGGCGCGAACCCGTTTGATGCCGTCCTGACCGAGGACGCCAGCACCTACCTGATCGGGCTTTTCGGTGAAAAGGGCGTGACCGCCATCGACCTTTGGGACGACACGCCCGAACCGGTGCGTTTCCTGAAAGATTACGGCAAGACCGAGGACGATCTGCCGGTCTACAAAATGCCCCACCTTCAGGGCTGGGCGTTTACCGAGGGCCAATATGTCCTGCCCGCTGTGGGGCAGCATGAGGTGCTTTGGGTCGACCGAAAGACACTGACCGAAGTGGCCCGCACGCCGACCCATGGCCAGCCGGTCTTCATCATCGCGCAGCCCGCCTCGCCTTATGTCTGGGTCAACTTCGCCACACCTCTCAACGACACGGTGCAGGTGATCGACAGCCGCACGCATGAAGTGGTCAAGACCCTGACCCCCGGCGCCGCCGTCCTGCATATGGAATTCGCGCCGCGTGGGGCAGAGGTCTGGATTTCCGCCCGCGACGACAACACCGTCGCGATCTATGACACGCGGTCCTTCGAACGGATCGGCGAGATCGCAGCCGACAGCCCATCGGGCATCTTCTTCACCGCGCGCGCGCACCGGACGGGGCTGTGACAATGCTGGACCGCCTCGACCCGATCGACCGCCGCCTGCTGGACGACTTCCAGCGCGACCTGCCGCTGGTCCCGCGCCCCTTCGCCGCGATGGGCGCGGCGTTAGGTTTGAAGGAGGCCGAGGTTGTCGAGCGGCTGGAACAGTTGCACGCGCGTGGCATGGTGTCCCGGGTGGGCGCCACGGT
The DNA here is from genome assembly GCA_030428915.1 of Alphaproteobacteria bacterium. Classification (GTDB taxonomy): domain Bacteria; phylum Pseudomonadota; class Alphaproteobacteria; order Rhodobacterales; family Rhodobacteraceae; genus Albidovulum. Next base: position 9,765 of record JAUIDM010000145.1, read on the forward strand.
CAGGCCGAATACGGCAGGGGCGTCGACCCTCGCCGCGATGGTGGTGCCGGA
>JAUIDM010000146.1 GCA_030428915.1 Alphaproteobacteria bacterium
GTCGAAATACCACTTATTGAGCAGGAAGCGGTAAAGGATCGGCTGCTGCGCCGCGAGGCGCCCGGGGATCGACGGATCGCGGATGTAGAAGACATACGCCGTAATGAGCCCGATCAGCATCGCGACGAAGGGAGAGGTCTTGACCCAGGCCGGCGCATGGTGGGCGTCGTCAAGAACCTTGTTGGACGCCTCGGACATATAGATCGCGCCCTGCGGGGCCTCGCCCGCCACCGCTGCATGGCCGCCATCGGCGGGCGCTTCGGTCGCGGCGTGGTCAGCCGTTTCGGTCGCCGCTTCTGTGGTTGCCGCGTGGTCGTCCGCGGCCCCGGTGGCCTGACCGTCGGTCGCGCCATGCTCTGCCCCGGCTTCCGCATGATGCGGCATGGCGAAGAAGCTGACCATCCGGTCGTGATCGCCGAAGAAGGGCTTGTACCAGAGCATGCCGGCAAAGACCGCGCCGAGGGCCAGCACGCCAAGCGGCGCGATCATGGTCATCGGGCTTTCATGTGCGTGTTCATGCGCGTGATGGTCGCCGCGCTCAGACCCGTAGAAGGTCATGAACATCAGCCGCCAGGAATAGAAGCTGGTGAAAAGCGCCGCGATGACGAGCGCCCAGAAGGCAAAGCTGTTGCCACTCGCAAACGCGCTTTCGATGATCGCGTCCTTCGACAGGAAGCCCGCGAAGCCGATATAGGTCAGCGGAATGCCGACGCCGGTGATCGCCAGCGTGCCGATCATCATCGCCCAGAACGTATAGGGGATCTTCTTGCGCAGGTTGCCGTAGTTCCGCATGTCCTGCTCATGGTGCATGGCATGGATCACCGAACCGGCGCCAAGGAACAGCATCGCCTTGAAGAAGGCGTGGGTGAAGAGGTGGAACATCGCCGCGCCATAGACGCCAGCCCCTGCGGCCACAAACATGTAGCCGAGCTGCGAACAGGTCGAATAGGCGATGACACGCTTGATGTCATTCTGCACAAGGCCCACGGTCGCGGCAAAGAACGCCGTGGCGGCACCGATATACATGACGAAGGACTTCGCCTCGGGCGCGTATTCGAAGAGGGGCGACATGCGGCAGACGAGGAACACGCCCGCCGTCACCATGGTCGCGGCGTGGATGAGGGCCGAGACCGGCGTCGGGCCCTCCATCGCGTCCGGCAGCCAGGTGTGCAGGAACAGCTGCGCCGACTTGCCCATCGCGCCGACGAAGAGAAGGAAGGCCAGAAGGTTTGCCGCGTTCCACTCGGTCCAGAGGAAGGTCAGGTTTGTCTCGGCCAGCGTGGGCGCTGCGGCAAAGACATCGTCCATATTGATCGAGTCGACCAGATAGAAAAGGCCGAAGATACCAAGCGCGAAGCCGAAGTCACCCACCCGGTTGACCACGAACGCCTTGATCGCGGCGGCGTTGGCCGACGCTTTCCGGTAGTAGAACCCGATCAGCAGGTACGAGGCGACGCCAACGCCTTCCCATCCGAAGAACATCTGGACGAGGTTGTCAGCCGTTACCAGCATCAGCATCGCGAAGGTGAAGAACGAGAGATAGGCGAAGAAGCGGGGCTTGTAGCTTTCGCCTTCGCGCCAGTTCTCGTCATGGGCCATGTAGCCCCAGGAATAGAGATGGACGAGCGCCGACACGGTCGTCACCACGATCAGCATGATCGCCGTCAGCCGGTCGAGGCGGATCGACCACGACGTGTCGAGCGTACCCGACCGGATGAAGTCGAGGATATGGATATGCTGCGTCGTGCCGTCGAACCCGAGGAAGGTGATCCACGACAGCAGGCAGGCCAAAAACAGAAGGCCTGTCGTGACCACCTGCGCGCCCGTCTCGCCGATCACACGCCAGCCGAAGCCGCCGATGAGCGCGCCGATGAGCGGGGCAAAGAGGATGATGGACGTCATGGCTCTTTACCCTTTCATCACGTTGACGTCTTCGACGTCGATAGTGCCGCGGTTGCGGAAGAAGCAGACGAGGATCGCAAGGCCGATCGCGGCTTCGGCCGCGGCGACGGTCAGGACGAACATCGTGAAGACCTGACCGACGAGGTCATTCAGGAAGGAGGAGAAGGCGACGAAGTTGATGTTGACCGCCAAGAGCATCAACTCGATCGACATCAGGATGACGATGACGTTCTTCCGGTTGAGGAAGATGCCGAAGATGCCGATCACGAACAAAGCGGCGGCAACGCCAAGGTAATGTGTCAGTCCGATCATTCTCGTCCCTCCGGGGCACTGTCCCCGTATCGTCTTGTTCCGTCTGTCACCCCCGCGAAAGCGGGGGCTTCGTTCAATTTCCGGATCCCTGCTTGCGCGGGGATGACAGGCTACAGCCCCTGCCCCGGCTTCACGTCCTTCAGTTCCATCGCCTTGGCCGGATCGCGCCACATCTGGGCAAGCACGTTCTGGCGCTTGACGTCCTTGCGGTGGCGCAGCGTCAGGACAATGGCCCCGATCATTGCGACCAGCAGGATCAGCCCGGCAAGCTGGAACAGCAGGATATACTTGTCGTAAAGAAGCAGGCCCAAAGCGGCCGTGTTCTGCATGTCGTCGGGCACCACCGCGCCGCGCATGGCCTCGGCCGTCTCGGCCGTTTCCCAGGCGCCGAAGGCGATGCCGAGTTGCAGGAGGATCACCACGCCGATCAGAAGCCCGAGCGGCATGTAGCGCGCCATCTCGCCCTTCAGCTCGGCGAAATCGACATCGAGCATCATCACGACGAAGAGGAAGAGGACCGCGACCGCGCCGACATAGACGATGATCAGCAGCATCGCCACGAACTCTGCCCCCGCCAGCACGAAGAGGCCCGCCGAGGAGAGGAAGGCGAGGATCAGCCACAGGACCGAATGGACCGGGTTGCGCGCCATGACCACCATCAGGCCCGCGGCCACCGCCGTGATGGCGAAGAGGTAGAAGGCGAAGACCATAACGCTCATGCGTCATCTCCCATCTCGTCGAAGACCTTCTGCGCAATTTCCAGCGCGCGGGTCATGGCGGGCAATCCGCCGAAAAGGCTCATCTGGGAAATCACCTCGGCGATCTCCCGTTTCGTCGCCCCGGCCTCAAGCGCGTGGCGGATCGTCAGTTTCATCTGCGGTTCGGCCTGCGCCCCCAGAACGGTCAGCGCGGCGACCGTCACCAGCAGGCGGGTCCGCGCATCCAGACCTTCCTTGTTGAAGGTCTTGCCGAACCACATCTCCATCATGTCCTTCGACATGGTGGGGAACATCTTGTCGAGCTCGGCGCCCTTGAAATTCTCCAGCGCAGGATTGAAGGCGCGGGCCATTTCCTGGCCCTGCTCCATCATCTGCTGGAAGAGTTTTCCGAAGGCGTCGTTCATCTGTAGGGCGCGTCCAGTTCAAGGTTGCGGGCGATCTCGGCTTCCCAGCGCTCGCCGTTGGAAAGCAGCTTGGCCTTGTCGTAGAAAAGTTCCTCACGCGTCTCGGTCGCGAATTCGAAATTCGGGCCTTCCACGATGGCATCGACCGGGCAGGCCTCCTGACAGAAGCCGCAATAGATGCATTTCGTCATGTCGATGTCGTAGCGCGTGGTGCGGCGGCTGCCATCCTCGCGCGGTTCTGCGTCGATGGTGATCGCCTGCGCCGGGCAGATCGCCTCGCAGAGCTTGCAGGCGATGCAGCGTTCCTCGCCGTTCGGATAGCGGCGGAGCGCATGTTCGCCGCGGAAGCGGGGGGAAAGCGGCCCCTTTTCATGCGGGTAATTCAGCGTCGCCTTCGGCGCGAAGAAGTATTTCAGCCCGAGCCCGAAGCCCTTGATGAAATCGACAAGCAGAAAATACTTGGCGGCGCGGGTGTAGTCGATATTCGCCATATCAGCCCCCAATCGCCCAGCGGGCCCAGAAGCCGCCGAGCACTTCGAATTTCGCGAGGAACGAGACGATCACCACCCAGCCGATGGACAAGGGCAGGAACACCTTCCAGCCGATCCGCATGAGCTGGTCGTAGCGGTAGCGCGGGACGATGGCCTTCACCATCGCGAAGAAGAAGAAGAAGACCCACATCTTGGCGACCATCCACCACCAGCCATCCGGCAGGAACGGGATGGGGCTCAGCCAGCCGCCAAAGAAGAGGAGCGACATGAGCGCGCACATCAGGAAGATCGCGATGTACTCGCCCGCCATGAAGAGGAGGTAGGGCGTCGAGGAATATTCGACCATGAAGCCGGCGACGAGTTCCGATTCCGCCTCCGGCAGGTCGAAGGGCGGGCGGTTGGTTTCCGCCAGCGCCGAGATGAAGAACAGCACCACCATCGGCAGATGCGGCAGCCAGTACCAGTTGAAGAGGCCGAGATTGCCGTCCTGTGCGGCGACGATGGCGGAGAAGTTCATGCTGCCGGTCGAGATGATCACCCCGATGATGATCAGGCCCAGCGAGACCTCGTAGGAAATCATCTGCGCGGCCGACCGCAGGGACCCGAGGAACGGGTATTTGGAGTTCGAGGCCCAGCCGCCCATGATCACGCCGTAGACCTCCAGCGAGGAGACGGCGAAGACGAAGAGGATGGCCACGTTGATATCGGCCAGAACCCAGCCCGGATGGAACGGAATGACCGCCCATGCCAGCACCGCCAGCACGAAGGACAGCATCGGCGCGAGGAAGAACACGAACTTGTCGGCCCCGGCGGGCACGACGATTTCCTTGACCACGTATTTCAGCGCGTCTGCCACCGATTGCAGCAGGCCGAAGGCACCGACGACGTTCGGGCCCTTGCGCATCTGCACCGCCGCCCAGATCTTCCGGTCGCCATAGACGAGAAAGAGAAGCGACAGCATCACGAAGGCGATGATGCCCAGACCCTGCACGAGAATCAGAAGGAACGTGCCCAGTGGTGTTGCCAGAAACTCTGCCATGTCTGTCCCCAGTTCCGTCCTTCTTCAGACCGTTGGTATCCCGCGCGAGGCGCAATCGGCCGCCGTCACTTCCGCGTCGATCGTCTTCGCGCCACGGGGCAGTGCCGGCGTGATGCTGTAAACAGCATCCGCGCTCCAAACGCCACCCTCTTCGTTCACATAAACCCGGACCTTGCGGGCAAAACCGTATTCTTTTTCCATCGCATAGCCCGCGACGACACAGGTCACGTAATCCTCGACCTCGGCCGCATCCCCGGCATGCTCCATCGTGACGAGAAAGCCGTAGAGATCGCCGCCAAGTCCCACAGGATCGGCCCCGCGATAGACTGGTTCGCGCGCCGCAGCCTCGGTTTCGGTACAGGCCGAAAGCCCGCCCGAAAGGGCAAGTGCCAGAACCGGTATCGCGGACCCGTGACGCATGCCTACTCCGCCGCCATCGGTTTCGCGCCGCGTGCCTTCGCCATGGCCGAAAGCTCCGCCATGATCTGAGAGGACCGAGCGATCGGGTTCGTCAGGTAGAAATCCGCGATGGCGTTGACGAAGCTCGCCTTGCCCATAGCCTTCACCGGCAGTGGCTGCCACTCGTTCTCTGCGACCTCATCGATCGAACCGAGATGCGGATGAGCCGCGACAAGCGCCTGACGCAGGCCGGCCAGCGTGTCCCATGGTTGGATCGCACCGAGCTCCGCCGACAGAGCGCGCAGGATCGCCCAGTTCTCCTTCGCCTCGCCCGGGGCAAAGCCCGCCCGCATGGCCAGTTGCGGCCGGCCTTCGGTATTGACGAAGAGGCCGTTTTCCTCGGTATAGGCGGCGGCGGGCAGGATGATATCGGCCCGGTGCGCGCCCCGGTCGCCGTGGCTGCCCTGATAGATCACGGTCGCTCCGTCGGCGATCTCCACCTCGTCCGCGCCGAGGTTATAGATCACGTCCGCGCCTTCGATGGCCTTGGCCAACCCGCCCTCGGATACCGCACCGACATCCATCGCGCCCACGCGAGAGGCAGCGGTATGCAGTACCAGAAGCTTCGACTTGGTCGCCTCGGCCAGCTTCATTGCATGGGCCAGAACCGCTTCGCCATCCGCCTCGCGGATCGCGCCCTGGCCGACAATGACGACAGACGGCGCGTCGAGAACAGCACCGAACTTGTGGTCGAGAAGTCCGGCAAGCGCTGCACGGTCCGTTCCGACATGGGCGTAATCATAGGTCAGGTCTACCGCCTCGCCCACCAGCCCCACCTTGGCACCATGGGTCCAGGCCTTGCGGATGCGGGCATTCAGAACCGGCGCCTCGACACGCGGATTTGTGCCGATCAGTTGGATGAACTTGGCGCTGTCAATATCTTCGATGGTCGCTGTGCCGACATAGGCCGACCGGTTGCCTTCGGGCAGTTTCGCACCATCGATGCGGCATTCGACCGTGCCGCCCTGCCCTTCGATCAACTGCTTGAGGCTGAATGCCGCCTCGACAGGGACCAGATCGCCGATCAGGCCCGCAACCTTCTTGCCCCGCATCGCAGCGGCGGCAGCCGACAGTGCCTCGGCCCAGCTTGCTTTGCGCAGCTTGCCGTTTTCCCGGATGTAAGGCACGTCCAGCCGCTGGCGGCGCAGCCCGTCCCAGACGAAGCGGGTCTTGTCGCTGATCCACTCCTCGTTCACGCCGTCATGGTTGCGCGGCAGGATGCGCTTGACCTCGCGGCCCTTGGTATCGACGCGGATATTCGACCCCAAAGCGTCCATCACGTCGATGGTTTCGGTCTTGGTCAGTTCCCAGGGCCGCGCGGTGAAGGCATAGGGCTTTGAGGTCAGCGCGCCCACCGGGCAGAGATCGATGATATTGCCCTGCAGGTTCGAATCGAGCGTCGTGTTCAGGTAGGACGTGATCTCTGCATCCTCGCCCCGGCCCGTCTGGCCCATCTGGGTGATGCCCGCGACCTCTGTCGTGAAGCGGACGCAGCGGGTACAGGAGATGCAGCGCGTCATCGTCGTTGCGACCAGCGGGCCAAGGTCCAGATCCTCGGTCGCCCGCTTCGGCTCACGATAGCGGCTGAAGTCCACGCCGTAAGCCATTGCCTGGTCTTGCAAATCGCATTCCCCGCCCTGATCGCAGATCGGGCAGTCAAGCGGGTGGTTGATCAGCAGGAACTCCATCACCCCTTCCCGCGCCTTCTTGACCATGGGCGAGTTGGTCTTGATCACCGACGGCTCGCCATTCGGCCCCGGCCGCAGGTCTTTCACCTGCATCGCGCAGGAGGCGGCGGGCTTAGGCGGACCGCCCACGACCTCCACCAGGCACATCCGGCAGTTCCCGGCGATCGACAGCCGTTCGTGATAGCAAAAGCGCGGGATCTCGACCCCTGCCTGTTCGCAGGCCTGGATCAGCGTCATCGAGGGATCGACCTCGACTTCCATGCCGTCGATGATGATCTTGCGGAGGTCGGACATCAGGTATTCTCCGTGGAAGTGCGGGCTGCCGGTGGGTTCACCGGCGGCCAGGCCATGAAGGCCAGAACGAGAAGCGGCGCAAGCGAGAGCGCGGCATTGACGAGAAGGACCGCCGCCAGCACCGGGCCGCCGAGGGCCATGGGCCCGACGAGCGCAAAGGAAAGGATTGACAGCACCGGGCCAGCGCTGACGGCGAGGATCGGGCCGCGGAAGCCCGCCTTCTGAAGGACGATCACGTAGAGGACCGTGGCGAGCAGCGGAGCGAGCAGGTAGAGGATCATCATGCTGCCGTCCCCCCGCAATTGCGGTTCCGCCACAGCGTCGCCTCTTTCAGATGCGCCCAGCCAAAGGCGTGGTCGCTGTCGCCCTCCACCTTCAGCCGGTCGAGGCGTTCAAGCCCCTCTTCAAGCGTCGGCTTGTGGCCCTTGGGCACCCACCACATCACGAAATGCATCGCCTCCAGCACCTGGAACCATTCGCGGCGGCGGTCGTAGAACTGCCTGTGCACGGTGTTCCAGACGAAGTTCTCAAGGCTTTTGACATCCTGCCAGACGGTCAGGTTCGCCACGAATTGCGGATCGTCACCGATATGGTTGTCGGTATTGCCGCGCCCCGGCTCGCCCGAGCCTTCCATCATCCAGACAAAGCCGGGCATCCGCTTGCCGAGCCCGTTCACCTTGTCGAGTGCCGCCATGAACTCCGCCACGCGCGGATCGTCCGTGGGGGCGATCAGGCGGCCGATATTCAGTTCGGCGAGGTGGCGGTCGGAAGGTTGCATGTTTACTCCGCCGCCATCGCGCCCGTGCGGCCGGTGCGCTTGGCTTTGATCCGGTCCTCGATCTCGTCGCGGAACTGACGGATGAGGCCCTGGATCGGCCAGGCGGCAGCATCGCCGAGGGCGCAGATCGTGTGGCCCTCCACCTGTTTCGTGACATCCATCAGCATGTCGATTTCCTCGACCTCGGCCTCGCCGCGCACGAGCCGGTCCATGACCCGCATCATCCAGCCGGTGCCTTCGCGGCAGGGCGTGCACTGGCCGCAGCTTTCGTGCTTGTAGAATTTCGACAGCCGCCAGATCGCCTTGATGATGTCGGTCGACTGGTCCATCACGATCACCGCCGCCGTGCCGAGGCCGGAACGCTGTTCGCGCAGCCAGTCGAAATCCATGATCGCATCGTCGCACTGCTCGGCGCGCAGCATCGGCACCGAGGAGCCACCGGGAATGACCGCCTTGAGGTTCTTCCAGCCGCCGCGCACGCCGCCGCAATGCTTGTCCAGCAGCTCCTTCAGCGGAATCGACATCGCCTCTTCGACGACACACGGGTTCATCACATGGCCCGAAATGCCGAACAGCTTGGTCCCGGTATTGTTGGGCCGGCCAAAGCTTGCGAACCAGTCCGGCCCGCGGCGCAGGATCGTCGGCACGACCGCAATGGATTCCACGTTGTTCACCGTGGTCGGGCAGCCGTAAAGCCCCGCGCCCGCCGGGAACGGCGGCTTCATGCGCGGCATGCCCTTCTTGCCCTCAAGGCTTTCCAGCAGCGCCGTTTCCTCGCCGCAGATATAGGCGCCGGCGCCATGGGCAAGGTAGATGTCGAAATCAAAGCCCGACTCGCAGGCATTCTTGCCGACAAGTCCTGCCTCATAAGCCTCATCCATCGCGGCCTGAAGCGCCTCGCGTTCGCGGATATATTCGCCGCGGATGTAGATGTAGCAGGCATTGGCCCCCATCGCGAAGGACGCGATCAGGCAGCCCTCGATCAGCGTGTGCGGATCATGGCGCATGATCTCCCGGTCCTTGCAGGTGCCGGGTTCGGATTCGTCCGCGTTGACGACCAGATAGGACGGACGGCCGTCCGACTGCTTGGGCATGAAGGACCATTTGAGGCCCGTCGGGAAGCCCGCACCACCGCGCCCGCGCAGACCGCTTGCCTTGATCTCTTCCACAATCTTGTCGCGGCCTCGAGCGAGGATCTCTTTTGTGCCGTCCCAATGCCCGCGCTTCTTGGCGCCAGCAAGCGAACGGTCATGCATCCCGTAGAGGTTGGTAAAGATCCGGTCCTGATCTTTCAGCATCTTAAGTCCTCAATTTCCCTCGGGCCGCTTCTGCCGCCGCCAGATCCGCCATGTTACGACCATCGCCCAGATGAACGCGGCCAGAGCAGCCAGGTCGAAGAGGAAGACGAACCGGGTTTCCCAGCCCGCCTTCCCGCCCAGCCATTGCGCGCCGAGCCAGAGGATCATGGTCAGGGCGATCACCACCGCCACCAAACGCGCCTCTTTCGCAAGGCGCATATCCTCAGGGTTCGGCTTCGTCATTCACACCTCAATAGACGCCACCCTTGGTGACGCGCTTCGAAAACTCCGTCTCGCCACCCTTGGCGAGAACCTTGGCCTGCTTTACCCATTCGTCCCGGGTGATGCGGCCATGAAAACCCACCATCTTTTCATCGACATGGGCGATGTCCTTGGCCTTCCAGCTTGCGATCTGGTCGAAATGCC
>JAUIDM010000147.1 GCA_030428915.1 Alphaproteobacteria bacterium
CGGCGACAACCCCTGTCGATTGCCCGGATCATTTCGTCCTGCGGATCAATCGTGTCCGATGCCCGCGCCCGGCTTCGGGATTCGCCTGGGTGGCGCAAGGAATCACGCCGATGGTTCTTAAGGGGGTAGGGCGCGCGCCCTGACCAGACAGAAAGGGCCGCGGCATGTGCTGCCGCGGCCCGTTTCTTACATCATGAAGGCGGGGGCAGGTGGCCCGCTCAGACGGCTTTCGCCAGGTTACGCAGCACGTAATGCAGCACGCCGCCGTTTTCGACATATTCGATCTCGACCTCGGTATCGATCCGGCACTTGATCTGGATCGTCTTCTCGGTCCCGTCGGCATAGCGGATGGTGCAGGGGACTTCGGCGAGCGGCTTCAGGTCGCCTTCCAGCCCGGCGATGGAGATTACCGCGTCCCCTTTCAGCCCCAGAGTCTTTCGGTTGTCGCCGCCGGTGAATTCAAACGGGATCACGCCCATGCCGACGAGGTTGGACCGGTGGATGCGTTCGAAGCTTTCCGCGATGACCGCCTTGACGCCCAGAAGGTTCGTGCCTTTCGCCGCCCAGTCGCGGGAAGATCCGGCGCCGTACTCGATTCCGCCGATCACGATGAGCGGTGTTCCCGCCTCCTGATAGGCCATCGAGGCTTCGTAGATCGAGGTTTGCTTGCCGTCGGGGCCGAGCGTGTAGCCGCCCTCGACGCCGTCCAGCATCTCGTTCTTGATGCGGATATTGGCGAAGGTGCCGCGCATCATCACCTCGTGGTTGCCGCGCCGCGAGCCGTAGGAGTTGAATTCGCGCGGCGGCACCTGACGGTCGATCAGGTACTTGCCCGCAGGCGTCGTGTCCTTGAACGACCCGGCCGGGCTGATGTGGTCGGTGGTGATCATGTCGCCCAGAAGCGCGAGGATACGGGCGTCCTTGAGATCGGTGATCTTGCCCTTGTCCTTGCCCATGCCCTGGAAGTAGGGCGGGTTCTGGACGTATGTCGAGGTCGGCGGCCAGTCATAGGTTTCCGATTCCGTGACCTGTACACCCTGCCACTTGGCGTCGCCTTTGAAGACATCGGCGTATTTCTTCAGGAACGCCTCGCGCGTCACGGTCTTGTGCACCAGATCGGCGATTTCCTTGTTGGTGGGCCAGATGTCCTTCAGATAGACCGGCTTGCCGTCCTTCGACGTGCCCAGGGGCTCCGTCGTCAGGTCGATATTCATGTCGCCCGCCAGCGCATAGGCGACCACCAGCGGCGGCGAGGCGAGGTAGTTCGCGCGAACGTCGGGGCTGATCCGCCCTTCGAAGTTGCGGTTGCCGGAAAGGACCGAAACCGCGATCAGGTCGTTGTCGTTCACCGCCTTGGAGATTTCCGGCTGCAGCGGCCCAGAATTGCCGATGCAGGTGGTGCAGCCGTAACCCACGAGGTTGAAGCCGATGGCGTCGAGATCCTCTTGCAGTCCGGCAGCCTCTAGGTATTCGCTGACGACCTGGCTACCCGGCGCCAGCGAGGTCTTGACCCACGGCTTGCGGTTCAGGCCCAGTGCGCGCGCCTTGCGGGCGACAAGGCCTGCGCCGATCAGCACATAGGGGTTCGAGGTGTTGGTGCAGGAAGTGATCGAGGCGATCACGACGGACCCGTCGCGAACTTCATACGACTCGCCCTCGACCTTGGCGGTCTTGTGAACGTTGACGGGTTTGGTCGCCACGGGACCCTCGTCGGCCATGTCCTTGGCCGCCGCGGAAATGTCGATGCCGCGATAGTCGGCGACGACCTTTTCGAACGACTGCGCAGACTCCGTCAGCGGCAGATAGTCCTGCGGGCGCTTCGGGCCGGAGATGGCGGGTACGATCTCGCCCATGTCAAGCTCGAGCGTCGAGGTGTAGACCGGGTCGTAATCCGCGCCGCGCCAGAAGCCGTTTTCCTTGGCATAGGCCTCGACCAGAGCGATGCGGTCCTCGTCGCGACCGGTCTGACGCAGATAGCGCAGCGTTTCGGCGTCGATCGGGAAGAAGCCGCAGGTCGCCCCGTATTCGGGGGCCATGTTGGCGATGGTCGCGCGGTCGGCGAGTGGCAGGTTGTCGAGGCCCGGACCGTAGAACTCGACGAACTTGCCGACAACGCCATGCTTCCTGAGCATCTGGACGACCTTCAGGACGAGATCGGTCGCGGTGGTTCCCTCCATCATCTCGCCGGTCAGCTTGAAGCCCACGACCTCGGGGATCAGCATCGATACAGGCTGTCCGAGCATTGCCGCTTCTGCCTCGATCCCGCCGACACCCCAGCCAAGGACGGCAAGGCCGTTGACCATGGTGGTGTGGCTGTCGGTGCCGACGAGCGTGTCCGGATAGGCGACTGTTTCGCCGTTCTGGTCGGTATCGGTCCAGACCGTCTGGGCGAGGTATTCGAGGTTCACCTGGTGGCAGATGCCGGTGCCCGGCGGGACGACGCGGAAGTTCTCGAACGCGTTCTGTCCCCACTTGAGGAAGACATAGCGCTCCATGTTCCGCTCGTATTCACGGTCGACGTTCATCTGGAAGGCGCGGGGGTTGCCGAACTCGTCGATCATCACCGAGTGGTCGATGACGAGGTCGACGGGATTGAGCGGGTTGATCTTCTGCGCGTCGCCACCCAGTGCCTTGATCCCGTCGCGCATCGCGGCGAGGTCGACGACGGCGGGAACGCCGGTGAAATCCTGCATCAGGACGCGGGCCGGACGATAGGCGATCTCGCGCGGGTTCTTGCCGCCCTTTTTGCCCCAGTCGGAAAACGCCTTGATGTCGTCGACCGACACCGTGCGGCCGCCATCCTCGAAGCGCAGCATGTTCTCAAGCACCACCTTCAGCGCCGCGGGAAGCCGCGAGAAGGCGCCGAGGCCCGCGGCCTCGGCCGCAGGGATCGAATAATAGCTGACGGTCTTTCCGCCCGCGGTCAGTGTCTTGCGTGTCTTGGCGGTGTCCTTGCCGGTGACGATGGGCATCGGGGCCTCCCTGTTCGGTGGGGTGTGCTCGGTCTCTCTCGGCCTGCCTTTTGCCGTATGGGAAGGGGCCGATCAAGGGGATTACGCCGAATTGTATACCATTGTGCACAATAAATCGCAAGAGGGTGATGCGCGTCACGAAGTCTCGCAAAACCTTGATTGGCCATTTTCAATCGGTTTGACTACCAAGGTAGGGACTAGGGGACTCGGAATAAAGAACATGCGCACGATCATCAGCGCCGCGGCGGGCCTTTGGCTTTGCCTTGCGGGAGGTACCTTTGCCCAATCGATAGCTGGCAACCCGGTTGTGGTGGAGCTTTACACATCACAAGGCTGTTCGTCCTGCCCGCCCGCAGACAAGCTTCTGCAGAACCTCGCCAAGCGCGACGATGTGATCGCGCTGGGGCTGCATGTCGATTACTGGGACTATATCGGCTGGAAGGACAGTTTCGCCAATCCGCAATACTCGGACCGCCAGCGTGCCTATGCGCGGGTCGCAGGCGCCCGGACGGTCTATACGCCGCAGATGATCATTGCGGGGATGGATCACCTGATCGGGGCCCGCCCGGCTGAACTGGAAGCGCTGATCAAACGGTTCGCCGCGAAAAAGAGCGGTGTCGCCCTTCAGCTTGACCGCAAGGATGGAGCACTGAAGGTCAGGGCTCGCACGACGGCACCTTTCGGCACCGAGGCCGTGGTGCAACTGGTCCGTTACAAGCCTCAAAGCCGGGTTGAGATCGGGCGGGGCGAAAATGCCGGCCGCACGATCGACTATGCCAATGTCGTGTCCGAATGGAGCCGCGTGGCGACCTGGGACGGGTCAAACGACCTGACGCTCAATCTAAAGGCGCCGGGCAATGACGCGGTCGTCGTGATCATTCAGGAAACCGGCCCCGGCCCGATCCTGGCCGCCGCGCAGTTGCGTTGATCCGCGCCGTTCCGCGACGTCGCCCTGTTGCGCTCGTTGACAGCCGCTCCATCCGGCCCCTAGCTCTGGGCCGGGATCATCTCGGGAGGCCGCCAGGTGCAGATCGGATCGGAAGTCGGCTTGCGGGCGGAACTGGAGGCTGTGCTGGCCGCGCAGCGGCTGGCCCAGGCCGGGGCAGGCGCGCCCGGGCGTGAGGCGCGGCGCGCGGACCTCCTGAAGCTGAAACAGGCGATCCGGGCGCACCGGCACAATCTTGTGCACGCGGCTGCCGCCGATTTCGGTGCGCGTCCTGCGGACGAGACGCTGATCCTCGATGTCGGACCCGTGGTGCAGGGCATAAACCACTTGCGCCGGCATCTCGGCCGCTGGATGCGGCCTGAGCGGCGTTCCGTCCCCATCACGCTCTGGCCGGGCCGGGCGCGCATCATCCGTGAGCCCCTCGGCGTGGTCGGCATCATGGCGCCCTGGAACTATCCTTTCGGCCTGTCGCTGATGCCACTCGCGACCGCGCTTGCGGCGGGCAACCGGGTCATGCTGAAACCCTCCGAACTCGCCCCCGAATCGTCGCGCGCCATCGCTGCGCTGCTGCGAGAGGTGTTCGATCCGGCACAGGTCGCGGTGGTGGAAGGCGGGGTCGAGACGGGTGCCGCCTTCGCGGGCCTGCCCTTCGATCACCTGTTCTTCACCGGTTCGACCGAGGTCGGACGCAAGGTGATGCGGGCGGCGGCGGATAATCTTGTGCCGGTCACGCTGGAACTTGGGGGCAAGTCGCCGGTGATCCTGTCGCGTGATGCGGATTTCGAGAAGGCGGCGCGCGATATCGCCTTCGGCAAGATCGCCAATGCAGGCCAGACCTGCATCGCGCCCGATTACGTCCTGATCCACGACGAGGACGCTGCGGGCTTTGCGGAACGTCTTGCCGCCGCGATGAAACGCGCGCGCGCGGTTGCCGCCCGGCGGGAAGGTCCTTGCGGCATCATATCGGACCGGCATTCCCAACGTCTGCTGTCCCTGATGGACGAGGCGCGAGATCTGGGCGCCACGGTGATCGGCGCAGGACCGGAGGGGGCGTCGTCGACCTTTCCGGCCATCGTGCTGGACGCGCCGCCGGATTCGCGTCTGATGCGGGAAGAGATCTTTGGCCCGATCCTGCCGGTCGTGACCTATAACCTGATCGACGAGGCGATCGCCCATGTCACGTCGGCTCCGAAACCGCTGGCACTTTACATCTATTCCGGAAGCGGCGCGGAACGGGACCGCATCCTGCGCGAGACGCAGAGCGGCAATGTTACGACCAACGGCATGATGACGCATTACGCGGTCGATGACCTGCCATTTGGCGGGGTGGGTCACAGCGGGATCGGAGCCTATCACGGCCGCGCGGGATTCGATGCAATGAGCCATGCCAAGGGCGTCTTCGAGGAGCCGCGCCGTAGTCTCATTCCCCTCGGCCGTCCCGGGGGGCGGTTCGCGAAGCTTTTCGCGCGCTACATGATGCGCTGAGCCACCTTGGCTACTTCCAGCGGCGGTGGATCCAGAACCACTGGTCCATGTGCCGGTTCACGAAACGCTCCAGGCTGTCATTGATCGCCTGGGTCATCGTCACCGCATCGGTATGCGGGATCGGCGCCTCGGTCTCGATCCTGAAGCTCAGCCCGTCGGGCTGGCGCACACCGTAGATCGGGATCAGGTCCGCCTTGTACTTCAGCGCGAGATCAGCGGCGGAGGTGGCGGTATGGGCGGTGTGGCCAAGAAATGTCAGCGGTTCACCGTGTGACATATGCTGGTCCATCAGCAGACCCAGCATGCCGCCCGAACGCAGGAACCGGATCATCGCACCGAGGCCGCGCCGCCCGCGCGGAAAGAGCGGTGTGCCGATCTGCGAAATCGTGCCGCGATAGTGCCGGTTGAAAAGCCGGTTCTTCATCGGCCGGAAAAGCGCGCCGACGCGGTAGCCGCGCGCGATCAGCGCGGCGCGGGCGACGTCGTAATTGCCGAAATGGCCGGTGGCGATAATGACCGACCGGCCCTCACGATGGGCGGCCTCAAGTGCCGCGGCGCCGGGCCCCTCAATGGGCAGGTCGCGGACCCTATCGATGAATTCCTGGCCCGAATATAGCTCGATCATGGTGCGGCCGACATTGTCGGGAACGGCACTCATCAGCCGCCGCACCTCCGATTCCGGCAGGTCGGGCCGGATCATCGCCAGATTGTTACGCACCCGGCTGCGCCAACCCGCGAGTGGGGCGACGAGGCGTGACACGATCCAGCCGACAACCGGTATGCGGATGCGGTACGGCAGCACCCGCGCAAGCGCGAGCAGCATTCGAAATCCGAAATCCGTCACCTTGTCGCGCCGGGTCGGTTTCTTTCTTCGTTTCCGCCGGCTTGCGGCCATCTGACCCTGTTACAGTTGGCGGACCCGACCCTGCGGGCGCCTTTCGCCGTCAGACATAGAGGCGGGCGCGGGCGATCACAAGCGTGACGGCGGGTCCTTTGCGCACTGGCGGCGCGGTATACGTGCGGGCAAAGCCTTCTGGCGGGGTTTCGCCGACCGCTGCAAGCCGCGTGGTCACGCCGCGTCCTGATCGTCGGACTTCAGCGCCAGTTCACCCGCACTTTCCAGATCGCGGATGGCCACGATGATCGCGGTCATCGCCGCATCAGCATCCTTTTCGCTGACCTTTCCGCGTTCGGCCATCTCTTCCCTCAGTGTCGCGGCCATGCGCTGCGACATGTTCGACAGGATGAATTCCGCCGCCGCCGCGTCGTCATCTCCCGATGCACCGGCCAGAGCGTTAATCAGCGTTGCCTGATCCACGCCGCGCGTCGCTTTCGGGATGTCGCGCCCTTCGAGCCGGGCCGGTATGTCGGCGAAGGTGAAGATGGCCCGGCGCACCTGTGTGGCGAAATCCGTGTCGGTCTCGGTCAGGCCCTGCAGCACGTCGTCCCGCGTCGCGGCGGGCGAGAAATTCAGGATCGCGCCGACGCGTTCCACGGGGTCCGTGTCAAAGGCGCGGACCGGCTGCGCTTCAAGCTGGCCGACCAGAGAGAGGCCGATCTGGCGTACCGTCTCGGGGGCGATATTGCCGGTCTGGCTGACCGCATAGGCGATCCGGCGTGCCCGCTCTCCGGGCAGCCTGCCCAGAAGCTCTGCCGCCTGCGCGACGGCGAGTTTCGACAGAATCACAGCGCCGACTTCGACACTTTCCTCAGTCAGGACGGGCAGGAGTTTGTCCGGTTCAAGGGCCGCGATCCGGTCCCATGGGTCGGCCTTGGCCGAAGCGCTGGCCAGCCGCTTCAGCCGGGTGGCAGCAGTGGCGGAGATATGGCCATCGAGTATCTGCAAGGCACCGTCAATACCACCGGGGAACGAGAGGCCGACGGCTTCCAGCCGGGTCAGGAACTCTTCCACCACGCTCCGCAACGTGTCGCGGTCGACCGAACGCATGGAGCCGATCTGTTCGGTCAGCACCGCCTGAAGATGGTCTGGCAGGTCGCGCAGCGGCAGGGCGCCGCCCTCCGACAGCAAGAGCCTCACGATGATCGCCGCCTTCTGGCGGCCGGTCATGGCGGGCGGGGCAGAGCGGCCGGAAACGGGATTGCACTGAGGATGCGACAAGGGTGTCAGGGCCGACATGTTCCGCATCCTCCGTTCCGGTCATCGGAGGAAGGCTCTCAGATAGGGGTTAAGGCGCCGTTACGGCCTTGTCGGCGTTCAGCTTCCGACGGTGACGCAGCTTTCAGTCGCAGCATCCCAGGCCGTGCCCTCGGCGCAGCTGACCTGCGCCTGACGCTCTCCATGATGGCATCCATTGGCGAGTACGGCCGCCGGGGCGAGGCCAGCGACAAGCGCGAGCGCGGCGATCAGAGACTTCATCGGCATTATGTCCTCCATCCTGTCTGGGCGGAGTGTGCCAGCCGAAGGGGTGAAGGCGCAAACAAAACCTGCGCCGAGCCCCGGGGTGTTCACGGGATCGTGTCCTTCCGGACCCTATCCCCCGAACACCCGCCGGAAAATCGTATCGACATGCTTGGTGTGATAGCCGAGGTCGAATTTCTCCTCGATCTCGGCGGGCGACAGCGCGGCGGTAACTTCGGCGTCGGCCAGAAGCTCTTCCCTGAAATCCGCGCCCTTCTCCCAGACCTTCATCGCGTTCCTTTGCACGAGGCGATAGGCGTCGTCGCGGCTGACCCCGGCCTGAGTCAGCGCAAGGAGGACACGCTGCGACATCACGAGGCCTTTGAACTTGTTCATGTTCTTCAGCATGTTCTCAGGATAGACGACCAGCTTTTCCACGACGCCGGCCAGCCGGTTCAGCGCGAAGTCGAGCGTGATCGTCGCATCCGGTGCGATGCCGCGTTCGACGGAGGAATGCGAGATGTCGCGCTCGTGCCAGAGCGCCACGTTCTCCATCGCCGGAATCACTGCCATGCGCACGAGGCGGGCGAGGCCGGTGAGGTTCTCGGTCAGGACCGGGTTGCGCTTGTGCGGCATGGCGCTGGAACCCTTCTGGCCGGGAGAGAAGAACTCCTCGGCCTCCAGCACCTCGGTCCGCTGCATATGGCGGATTTCGATGGCGATGTTCTCGATACTGCTGGCGATCACGCCGAGTGTGGCGAAGAACATTGCATGGCGGTCGCGCGGGATGACTTGCGTCGAAATCGGTTCCGGGCGGAGCCCCAGTTTCTCGCAGACATGTTCCTCTACCGCCGGGTCGATATTGGCGAAGGTGCCGACTGCGCCGGAGATTGCGCCGGTGGCGACCTCCCAGCGGGCCTTTTCCAGCCGGTTCTTGTTGCGGTCCATCTCTGCGTAGAAGCGCGCGAAGGTCAGACCCATCGTCGTCGGTTCGGCATGGATGCCGTGGCTGCGGCCGATGCGGACCGTATCCTTGTGCTCATAGGCGCGCGTCTTCAGCGCAGCGAGCACGCGGTCCATACCGGCCAGAAGGATGTCGGCGGCGCGGACAAGCTGGATATTGAGCGTGGTGTCGAGCACGTCGGACGAGGTCATGCCCTGATGGACGAAGCGCGCATCCTCCGCCCCGATATGTTCGGCGAGATGCGTGAGAAAGGCGATGACGTCGTGCTTGGTGACCGCCTCGATCTCATCGATCCGGGCCACGTCGAATTCCACGTCCTTGGCGCGCCAGACGGCTTCTGCATTGGCCTTCGGAATCACGCCAAGGGCCGCCTGCGCGTCACAGGCATGGGCCTCGATCTCGTACCAGATGCGGAACTTGGTTTCCGGCGACCAGATGGCAACCATTTCGGGGCGGGAATAGCGGGGGATCATCCGGGGGCCTTTCCGTTTGAGGGGCGCGCGGGCGTGTCCTAGACTGGTGCGCAACAGGTGGCAAGCGGGCAGGGGAATATGCGGCGACTGATCCTGACATTGGCGCTCTTTGCGGCCGGGCCGGTTTGGGCAGAGGACTGGCGTGGCTTGAGCGGCGAAGAAATCGCAGGCGCTTTGACGGGGCGTGAACTGACCTATGAGAATGGCGCAGTGCAGGTTTTCCGCGAAAGCGGCGCCACGACCTACAGGGTTGGCGCAGGGCTCAGCGAGGGGCGCTGGCGGGTCGAGGGGGATAAGTACTGTTCCACATGGCCGCCCTCCGCCGCATGGAGTTGCTATGCGCTGGAACGGGAGAGGGAAACCGGTCGCCTTCGTTTCGTCGGCGCGGGTGGTGACCTGACGGTCGGGAGTTATTCCGGCGAATGAGCTTTGTTCCGGAACTTAATGATTTTATTGGAGAATGGCGACTCGAAAGGGTGATCGAGGATCGTTTGGCAAGCCAGCGGGGCCGGTTCGAGGGGCACGCCCGGTTCACACTACTGGGGCAGGCCCTGAAGTATCGCGAGGAAGGGCAGTTGCG
>JAUIDM010000148.1 GCA_030428915.1 Alphaproteobacteria bacterium
GTATCGGCGGGCAGGGGGCCTGTGATGTCCATGCCTTCGGCGCGCAGGCGGTCGAGGACCGGGATGATGAGGTTCAGTTCCTCCCGCCCCATCGCGCCGCCTTCGCCCGCATGGGGGTTAAGCCCCGCGACCGCAAGCTGGGGCCGGGCGCAGCCGAAATCGCGGATGAGCCCGGCATGGGTGATGCGGATCGTATCTTCCAGCAGCTCCGGTGTAAGTGCCGCAGGCACGTCCGAGAGGGGGATGTGGATCGTCACCGGCACGACGCGCAGCGCATCGCATGCAAGCATCATGACCACCCTGTCCACGCCCGCGAGATGGGCGAGATATTCGGTATGGCCGGGAAAGGCGAAACCGGCGCCGTCCTTCAGTGCCTTCTTGTTGATCGGAGCGGTGCAGACCGCCGAAGCCTCGCCACGCCTTACCAGATCAACGGCACGGGCGATGACCGCGATGACATCAGCCGCGTTTTCCGGCGCCGGTACGCCCGGTGTCGCGGTTGCGGGGAAGTCATGCCGTAGAACCGGCAGACTGGCCGGCGGGACGGAGAGGGCATCGCGGGGCGTGGCGATCCCGGTCCAGTCGCTGCCCTCGGGCAGGTGGCGCGGATCGCCGATCCAGAAGAACGGCACCGCAGCGCCAAGCGTCTGCCGGGCCTCCACCGCGATTTCGGGGCCGATGCCCGCAGGTTCGCCGCAGGTCAGCGCAATAGGCGCCAGTGTCATCCCGCCCGCCTCACGGCGTGACGATGATCGCATTGGCCCTGAGTTCCGCCAGATAACCCTCGGCGAGACCCGCAAGGCGCGCATTCACCAGTTCTTCACGGATCTGCGCACGGCCGGGACCGCGCCCGTAGCCAAGATCGGGGTCGATCACCGGGGTGCCTTCAGGCAGGTCGCTGGCCGCGGCGGTGACCGGGATCGTCGGATCGGTGCCCTGTGCGAGCGTTGCCGATCGTTCACAGAGCATCAGGAACACGAGAGCGTTGCCGCGCGTGAGTGCGACGGAGCTTTCATTGTCGTCGAGGCGCGCGAGTTCGGTTGCGATATCGGCGGGCACGGCAGAAAGCGCCCGGGTGTCGCGCAGAAGCTGTTCGGCCGGTTTGCCGCGTGCGACGCGGTAGAGGTCGTCGCAGGTATCGACCTCGCCCCGAACGCGTTCGGCCTCTGACAGCGCTTCGGCTGTCCGCCCGCCCGGGATCAGGTATTGCGCATAGTCGACCGTCACGGACGATGGCGCGATCTCGCCGCCCTGTTGCAAGCCGCGCAGGCGGAAGATGGCGATGGCATTGCCGACATTGATCGGCGGGCTGACCTGACCATTGCCCATCTGCAACAGCACCTGACGGGCCTGTGGCGGAAGGTTGGTGAGCGGGATCCAGCCAAGCTGGCCGCCGTTTTCGCGTGACGGCGCGGCGGAGTGCTGTCGTGCAGCCTGGGCAAAGGCGGCCTCGGATCCGACCGAACCCGCGAGCTCATCGGCCAGATCACGCTGATCGAGCTGATTGGCGGGCGTCAGCGGCAGGATGATCTCGGACAGGAGCACGCGGGGGCCTGAACCGCGTTGGGCGGCGACTGACATGGCGCGGTCGATCTCGGCCTCGGTGATGGAGACGCGCGGCGCGAAGCGGGCGCGGATCACATCGCGCCAGGCCAGCCCCGCCGTGACAAAGTCGCGGAAGGATTCAGGCGCAACGCCGCCCTGGCCGATGGCCTGCAGGAACTGTTCGGTGTCCAGATTGGCGCGCCCGGCAAATTCGGCCATGCCTGCTTCGATCTGTTCATCGCTGACCGTGACGCCCGCCTGCTCGGCGGCCTGCATCCTGAGCCGGTCGTCGATCAGCCCTTTCTCCGCCTCTGTCGCAGGATCGCCCGGCGCGCGCAAAAGCTGGAGGAACCGGACGCGCTGGTCCATCTCGTACCGCGTCACGACCGCGTCATTGACGATCACGGCGGGCGAGAACTGACCAGATTGTCCCGTGGCCACGGTCGCCAGAGCCGAGAATGCCGTGAAGGCGAGTGAGAGAAGGGTCATCTTGCGCATTTTTGCCGTCCGTCTGCTCATGTCGTCGTCGGATTTCGCCCCCGGTCCGCCCCTAGCGTATGCAGGAGCGCCGGTATTGTCGCCCGTCCGTCCCCGCGCCGAAGCCTGCAAGTTCGACCGACAGGTTGAAATCCGTATTGGCCGCCACACTAGTCGAGGACGTGAAGCGACGCGAGAGGGAAAGATCGACCACCACGCATTCGTTGCGGTATTGCAGGCCCACCGCGGCCTTCGCGGCGCGATCGGCCTGGAAGTCGTAGCGCCCTTCGACTGTGCCGCGCCAGTTGCGGGCAAAGGTCCAGCCCGCGTCGAAGACGAATTCGGAACTGGCCCGTTTGCGGCCCTCGGCAGGGTCGGCCACCAGCCAGAGATAGCCGGCGCTGATGTCGTAGTTCGGCGCATTGTAGCCGATCCTGAGCTCGTCGCTGCTGAAGTCGAGGGCATCGTCGAACAGGGCCCGGTTCATGAGCGTCAGGCCGGATGCGGTGTCGAGATGGGTCGCAAGTAGCCAGTCGGAGGAGGTGCCGTCGAGCCCGGAGGCGACAGAAAACTGGCCCAGATCCTTCGCCCGGAACACGCGGCCCGCCGTGACGCCGAGCGACCAGCCCGCGGGGTCGTGGCGTGTCCAGCTGAGCCCGAGATTGAGCCGGGTGCCCAGTTCCCGGGCATCGGCGCCCGGGAAGCGGGTATAGCCGAAGAGGTTGCCTTCGTCGAACGCGACGTTCCGGCTGTCTTCGTTGGGCACATCGTCTGTATCATTTGGAGCCCAGACCAGTTGGGCAATCGGCTCGATCACCTGCGTGGCGCCGCTCCTGTTTTCGGCCTTCAGCCAGGGCCATCGCAGTTCGAGCATGGCGGCAGGCGTGAAACGGGTGACGGTGCCGGGATAGGTCGCGTCCTGGCCAATGGCGTAGATATCCGCCGCCGCCATGAAACCGCCCGACAGGACCATGCCGTTGGAAAGCGTCCAGTTGCGGCTCCAGTCCGCCAGGAGCGTCGCCCGCGCAATGTCTCGCCCGTCAACCACCCCGTCGCCGTTCGCGTCCGTCGCAACCGCGGAGCTGCGTCGGTGGCTGTGGGTCTGGAACGCGAACTTGCCTTCGCCGCCGAGATGGGCAGGGCGGAAGCGGCGTTCAAATGTCAGATCGCCGACGATCGTGGGCAGGACGGAATTGTCGTCACGCGCGCGGATCGACCAGTAGCGGAAGATGCTGGCGGTGATATGCTCGTTGCGCCGCGTTCGCGTCAATTCGACACCGCTTTGCAGCCGGTCGCGGTTGCTGACGTCGTAGTCCAGGAGATAGGCATCGTCGGTGACGGTCTGAAGCTTGAGGTTCAGTTCGAAATCGCGTGGCAGGTCGAAGCGGCCATCGCCGAAGATGTAGCCCCGCGTCTTGCCCGGGATGAGGTCGTCGCGGCTGAGTGCGCCTGAGAACTCCATCTTCCCGGTGCGGAAGGCCTGCCGGTATCGGAATTCCAGCGTCCGGGTCTGTTTGCCCGAAACGTAAGGTGTCAGCGTCAGGTCGCGGCTGTCGCCGATGGCGATGAAATAGGGCAGCTTGACCCCGGCACCGAGTCCGGAAGTTGTGCGGATGGTCGGCAGCAGGAAGCCGGTTGATCTTTTCAGGGTCGGATCCGGCATCCGAAGGCGCGGCGCATAAAATATCGGCAGGCCCGCGACCCGGAACTGGGCGTGATCGAAATAGAGTTGGCGTTCTTCCTGATCGTGAACGACCCGGCGGGCGCGGATTTCCCACAAGGGTGTGGGATTCGACGGGCAAACCTCGCAGGACGACGCAATCACACGATCGAGCACGGTGAAGCGCCCGCTGGCGCGTGTGAGCTGGTTCGAGGCGATCTGAAGCTGCTGATCGAGCACCATGCGCGCGCTGGTCAGCACGCCCTCGGTGAGGTCGCGCGACAGGTCGGCGGCGTCGGCAACGATCACGGTGTCGCTGGCATCCGTCAGGCGGATCGGGCCGGTGATTTCCAGCCGGTCGGTCTTGCTGAAATAGACGATGCGCTCGGCCGTCAGCCGCGTACCTTTGTAAAGCACCTCGACCGCGCCATCTGCAGTCAGCGTATCACCGGCTTCCAGAAACACCCGGTCGGCGATGAGCGTCGCCTGATCCTGCGCCCGCAGAGGAAGCGACAGAAGGCAGAGCGCGAAGAGAGCAAGCAGAACGTGCCGCATCATCCGTCCTCCAGATGCAGGATAAGGCTGAGCGACAGAAGTGCGGCGGCGACCGGCGGGGACCATGCCGCGATCAGGACCGGGATCTGGCCGTTTTCGCCCATCACCTGCGCGAAGTTACGCAGCAGGAAGATGGCAAAGCCCGAGACAACCGCAAGGAGCACCATCACCCCGGTGCGACCGGACCTTGCATGGCGCATGGTGAAACCCGCGCCGACCAGCACCATCGCGGCGAGAAGGAGCGGCAGAGCAAGTTCCATATGCAGCCATACATAGTGCTTGCGCGCCGAAAAGCCTGCACGTTCCAGGGCCGATATGAAGGCGGGCAGGTCCCATATGGCGATGGAGGACGGCGTGCCGAAACTGTCCCGGATCTGATCGGCCGTCAGTTCCGACGGTACGCTGAATACCTCGTGCCGACGGGATTCGGCTTCGGGATTGCTCCCGGGTGTAAAGCGCCATTCCTTCGCATCGGTCAGTTTCCAGGCGCCGGGCGTAAGTTCGGCCTTGCCCGCGTCGATGCGGGCAACAGGTCCGGTCTGGTGGCCAAAAGTGATGAAGGTGACATCATAGAGGGTGGTGCCGTCGAGATTGGCGCGGGTGGCCCGGATCACCGTCTGACCCTGATCGCCGGCCTGCCGGAGCCAGAGCCCCTCGCGAGAAACCGACAGGACATTGCCATCACCGAGCCGATACCGGTCCGACAGGGCCTCGTACCGTTTCGAGGTTCCTGCCACGATGGGATTGAGGGCGGCCACGGCCAGTGCACCGATGGTGATCGCAGCCAGCAGGGGTGCGACGAGCATGCGCAGGGCCGACCGTCCGGCGGCCCGGATCACGACAAGCTCCGATGAGCGGGCAAGGGCCAGAAAGAGCGCGATGGAGGCAAGGATCATCACCATCGGCAGGATGCGGTAGGCTGATTCCGGCACTTTGAGGAGCGCGAGTTCGGCCGTACGGGCGAGGCTGAGCCCGGCGCCCGAGAACCGGCGGACCTGTTCGACCATCTCGATCAGGTAGAGGACGGCAAAGAAGCCGAAGAAGACCAGAAGAAAGGTCGAGGCGAAGCGCCGCGCGATATAGAGCGAGAGTTTCAAGACGCCACCGCCGCGACAAGATCGTGGCGAACCCGCCGGGCCCGTCCCGCGAAGATCAGGAGCATCCAGGCGATGGCAAACCCTATCAACGACGGCACATAGACCAGCGGCCAGAGTTTCGGCGTGTTCTCGACGATGCTCGCCGTGCCGTTCACCAGAAAGTTGATGAAGATCAGAATCGCCGTGGCCGCCGCCATCTGCCGCCACAGGCCGAACCTGCTGAACCCCCCGTTCAGGAGCGTGGCAAAGCCGATCAAGGCGGCCACGACGGCGATGAGCGATTGCGCGAATCGTTCATGTCCTGCGAACCGAAGGGCGCCTGGCTTGGCCCGCATGGCTTTGCGCAGGTCCGGGTCGGCTGTCAGCAGCGCGATGGTTGAAACCGCCTCCGGCTCGGGCCGGCCCGGCCCGCTTTCGGCCGCGAGCGACGACACATCGAAGGAATATTCGTCAAACCGCGTGGTCGAAAGCCGGCTGGTGCCCTGTTCGAGCGTCTGTGCCAGGCCTTCGAACATCAAAAGCTTCGGTCCGATGGCGCTTTTTACCAGGATCGCGCGCTCGGCCGTGTAGTTCGTCTGCTCTCCCGGCACGCGGTCATCCGACAGGAAGACGTCAAGCATCTCGCCCGTCTCCGTGATCTCTCGGATATAGAAAGTGATGCCCTGCGCGGGGTGCAGAAACGCCCCTTCATCGAGGAACTTCGAGGTGACGTTCTGGGCGATCTCCACCTTGCGTTCCGCCAGCTTGGTGCGGCTTGCCGGCACAAGCACATGAACCAGAACGGCGATCATCAGGCCGACTATGACGCCGAAGAGCACCACCGGGCGAGCCAGGCGCATGGGTGAAAACCCGGTGGCCTGCATCACCACAAGCTCACTTTCCGACGAAAGGCGATTGGTCACGTAGACCGCCGCGACGAAGGCCGAGACCGGCAGGACGAGGCGGATCACATTGGGCAGTGTCAGCGCGGTGAATTCAAGGAAGACCCAGGCCGACTGGCCGTCCGAAATCAGTTCGTCAAAGAGCGCAACCGCGCGGTTTACCCAGTAGACGGAGATGAGGATGAGCGAGAAGAAGCCGAACAGCATCATCAGCTGCGACAGCATGTATCTGTCGAATCTGGACACCTTTCCGGACTCTCCCTCACCGCGTTTGCCCATCCCTAGCCGATCGGACACGCGGGGAAAACTCCTATCTGGCCAAGCCGGGGGCAGGGCGGTAGGGTCCGGCGAAACAATGCCCGGAGGTTCCCCATGAGCGCGCCCGTCGCCATCACTTTCGCCCCTGTCGATTTCGATGCCCTGAAGGCGGCGGAGGGCAGGATCGCCCTGCTTCTGGCGCCTGACGGGCGGCTTGGCGCGGTCGCGCGCAGGCTCGACCGGCAGATGCGGGGTGCCGTTTCGCGCGCGCTGGAGGGCAAGGCCTGGGGCAAGCTGAAGCCGGGCCAGGGACTGGATCTGGCGTATCCGGCCGGTATCGCCGCCGAGGCGGTGCAGCTTGTGAAACTCCCGAAAAAGGCCACGGTCGAACAGGCGCGCAAAGCCGGCGCTGCCATCGGCAAGGCTCTCGGCGAAGCGGGCGTCACGGTCGTCACGGCGGGTCAGCCGAAGGCGGCCGATGTCGCGATGGGCATCGCTCTGCGGTCCTATTCCTTTGCCAACTACCTCAGCGAAAAGAACGGGGACAACGGCGCAGTCACGGTGATGGCCGACAAGCCGGAAGATGCAGAGGAAGCCTTCGCGCCGATGATGGCCGTCGCCGATGCGGTCTGTTTCACCCGCGATCTGGTCAATGAACCCGCCAATATCCTTACAACCACCGATTTCGCCAACCGGCTGGTCGAGATGAAGAAGCTCGGCCTTGAGGTCGAGGTGCTTGAGGAAAAGGACCTAGAAAAGCTTGGCATGCGTGCGCTTCTGGGCGTGGGCCAGGGATCGGAAAGCCCCTCCAAGGTCGTCGTCATGCAGTGGAAGGGCGGAAAGAAGGATGAGGCGCCCTTTGCCTTTGTCGGAAAGGGCGTCGTTTTCGATACCGGCGGCATCTCGATCAAGCCTGCGGCCGGTATGGAAGAGATGACGATGGATATGGGCGGCGCGGGCGTCGTCGCGGGCGTGATGCGGGCCCTGGCGCTGCGCAAGGCCAAGGCCAATGTCGTAGGGCTTGTCGGGCTTGTCGAAAACATGCCCGACGGAAAGGCGCAGCGTCCGGGCGACATCGTGCGCTCGATGAAGGGCGATACGATCGAGGTGGTCAACACCGACGCCGAGGGGCGGCTGGTACTGGCCGATGTGCTCTGGTACGCGCAGGACCGGTTCAAGCCCACCGGCATGATCAACCTCGCGACTCTGACCGGCGCGATCATCATCGCGCTGGGGCATGAGAATGCGGGGGTCTTTTCCAATGACGACAAGCTCGCGGGTGCGCTGCTGAAGGCGGCGGAGGCCGAGGGCGAGGGCGCCTGGCGTATGCCGATGGGGCCCGGCTATGACGAGTTGATCAAGACGCGGCTGGCGGACATCAAGAATACCGGCGGTCGGCCCGCTGGCTCCATCACCGCAGCGCAGTTCCTGAAGCGGTTCGTGAAGGACGAGACCCCGTGGTGCCATATCGACATTGCCGGCGTGGCGCTGCCGCCGAAGGAAACCGCGCTCGCCCCCAAGGGCGCCTCGGGCTGGGGGGTCATGACGCTAGATCGGCTGGTGCGCGACATGGTGGAGCCCAAGGATTGACCGCAAACGGCAAAGGGAGGCATCGATGATCATTCCCGCGATGCGATACCGGGACCCGGAGGCGGCGCTGCGCTTTCTGAAAGAGGTTTTCGGGCTGCGCGAGCACGCTGTCCATCGCGACGATGCAGGCGGTATCGTGCATGCCCAGTTGATGCATGCGGGTGGCATGGTGATGTTCGGACCGGGCCGTGCCGGCGATTTCGACCGCCTTCTGATCGACCCGTCAGAGACCGGTGGGCGGGCAACGATAACGGTCTACGTCGTCGAGCATGATATCAAGGCGTGTTACGAACGGGCGCGTCAGAGGGGGGCTCGAATCCTCATCCCGCTGAAGGATGAGGATCACGGTGGCAAATCATTCACTGCGGCCGATCCCGAGGGTCATATCTGGACCTTCGGCAGCTACGACCCGCTTGCACCGAATGTGCCCTGATGGGTCAGGCGCTGTTCTACCATCTGACCCGGTCGCCGTTGGAGGCGACGTTGCCCATGCTGCTTTCCAAGTCTCTTCAGGCGGGCTGGCATGTGGTGGTCAGGGGCTGCGATGCTGGGCGGCTCGACTGGCTCGACCAGAAGCTCTGGGCGGGGCCGGAAGAGGCGTTCCTGCCGCATGGGGTCGCGGGGGGCACGCATGATGCACTGCAACCGATCCTGCTGACGACCGGGACTGAGGTGCCGAATGGCGCGCTCTGCCTGATGGCGGTCGACGGGGCCGAGGTGACGCCCGAAGAGTGTGGCGGGCTGGAGCGGGTCTGCATCCTCTTCGACGGCAACGATCCGGCCGCCGTCGATCATGCGCGCGGCCAGTGGAAGGCGCTGACCGGCGCCGGGATCGCCGCGCAGTACTGGAGCGAGGAGGACGGACGCTGGCAGAAGAAGGCAGAGACCGGATAAGAGCACCGGGCAAGGGCAGGGCTGCATCGATCACCTCTCGGGCACCGGCTGAGGCGTATTTGGAACTCTTCTTGACTTGACGCTCCGCTGGACACCCGAATCCAGCGGGTTACGGCCCCCTATGACGGATGCATTGGCTCGTCAGTGGCCTTGACGCCGAATGGCGGTCGTTCGCAGCGGATCCCCTGAGCTTCCGCATGGCGGAAGAAGTGCTTGTTCACCGCACCCGCTCCAACGGCCGGTTTCGGCGCATCGCGACCGAATCGAAAGGCAGTTCGGACGGATTGCGGACATTCGCTGCATAGGCAGGCCACGCACAGGGTTCTTGTGAAATCCGACAGACAGAACGATTTGAAACGGTAAACGGCTTGGTAACATGAAGGCTGCGCCCTCCTTCACTCGGCAAATCCCGAGCCAAGCCTGAATGGCGGTGATGGAGAGTGAACCCCGAATTGCGGGATGACAGGAGGCGATCAGAAACGGCGCGGAGCAGAGCGCGGGAACTGGAATTCCCGACATTTGGGTGTGAACCCGTAAAGGGTGCGTCAGTCCACGACGTTCGGGCATCGAGTTTTGGTCGGGGCTGCGCCAGTAATCTTGCTTCCTCCCCACGTGTTTTTCCGCCTGACTGGTCGGTTCTGTTGGTTCAGTAGTTTCCCTTGACCCTTTCCTTTGTTGGGTCGAAGTGTGGGAAGGGGACGACTTTGGCCTTGAGGCGTTTCTGGTCGCCGTCGAGGCGGCCGATTTCGACCTCTGTTCCGATGTCGGCATGGGTGATGTCGAGGCGGGCGAGTGCGATGACCTTGC
>JAUIDM010000529.1 GCA_030428915.1 Alphaproteobacteria bacterium
ACGGATCGAAGGCTACGGCAAGGAAGTTGCCTTCACCCGCGAGGGCCGCAAGGCGATCCTGAACAAGATGGTCGAAGCCGAAGGCTTCGAGAAATTCCTCCATGTGAAATACATGGGCACCAAGCGCTTTGGCCTTGATGGCGGCGAAAGTCTCATTCCCGCGATGGAGCAGATCATCAAGCGCGGCGGCAACCTTGGCGTTCAGGAAATCGTCATCGGCATGCCGCACCGCGGCCGCCTGTCGGTTCTGGCCAACGTGATGCAGAAGCCCTACCGCGCGATCTTCAACGAATTCCAGGGTGGCAGCTTCAAACCCGAAGAGGTCGATGGCTCGGGCGACGTGAAATATCACCTCGGCGCCTCCTCCGACCGCGAATTCGATGGCAACTCCGTCCACCTGTCGCTGACCGCCAACCCCTCGCACCTCGAGGCGGTGAACCCGGTCGTTCTGGGCAAAGTCCGCGCCAAGCAGGACCAGATGGGCGACACCGAGCGCCGCAAGGTCATGCCGATCCTTCTGCACGGCGACGCTGCCTTTGCGGGTCAGGGTGTCGTGGCGGAATGTTTCGCCCTGTCCGGCCTGCGCGGTCACCGCACCGGCGGCACGGTCCATATCGTCGTAAACAACCAGATCGGCTTTACCACAGCGCCCCACTTCTCGCGCTCGTCGCCCTACCCCACGGACAACGCGCTGGTGGTCGAGGCCCCGATCTTCCACGTCAACGGCGACGATCCCGAAGCCGTGGTGCATGCCGCCAAGGTCGCCACCGAGTTCCGCCAGAAATTCGGCAAGGACGTTGTCATCGACATGTTCTGCTACCGCCGCTTTGGTCACAACGAGGGCGATGAACCGATGTTCACCAACCCGTTGATGTACAAGAAGATCAAGCAACAGAAGACCACCCTGTCGCTCTATACCGAGCGTCTGGTCAAGGACGGCCTGATCCCCGAAGGCGAAATCGAGGATATGAAGGCGGCGTTCCAGGCGCATCTGAACGAAGAGTTCGAAGCCGGCAAAACCTACAAGCCCAACAAGGCCGACTGGCTGGACGGCCGCTGGAGCCATCTCGACCGTCAGGACAAGGACGACTACCAGCGCGGCCAGACCGCGATCAAACCGGAAACCATGGCCCAGGTCGGTGAGGCCCTCACCCGCCTGCCCGACGGCTTTCCGGTGCACAAGACCGTGGAGCGCCTGCTCGAGACCCGCAAGGAGATGTTCAGCTCCGGCATCGGCTTTGACTGGGCAACCGCCGAGGCACTGGCCTTTGGCTCATTGCTCACCGAAGGGTATCCCGTGCGTCTTGCCGGGCAGGACAGCACACGCGGCACGTTCAGCCAGCGTCATTCGGGCATCGTGAACCAGGAAACCGAAGAGCGGTACTACCCGCTGAACCACATCCGCGAAGGCCAGTCGCGCTACGAAGTGATCGACTCCGCCCTGTCGGAATATGCGGTTTTGGGTTTCGAGTATGGCTACTCGCTGGCCGAACCGAATGCGCTGACCCTGTGGGAAGCCCAGTTCGGCGACTTCGCCAACGGCGCGCAGATCATGTTTGACCAGTTCGTGAGCTCGGGTGAGTCCAAGTGGCTGCGCATGTCGGGCCTTGTCTGCCTGCTGCCGCACGGGTTCGAAGGTCAGGGTCCGGAACATTCCTCCGCGCGCCTTGAACGCTTCCTGCAGATGAGCGGTCAGGACAACTGGATCGTAGCCAACTGCACCACCCCGGCCAACTACTTCCACATCCTGCGCCGCCAGCTGCACCGCTCGTTCCGCAAGCCGCTCATCCTGATGACGCCGAAATCGCTTCTGCGTCACAAGCTGGCGGTCTCCAAGACCGAGGAATTCACCACCGGATCAAGCTTCCACCGCGTGCTTTGGGACGATGCGCAATATGGCAACTCG
Source organism: Alphaproteobacteria bacterium (assembly GCA_030428915.1). Classification (GTDB taxonomy): domain Bacteria; phylum Pseudomonadota; class Alphaproteobacteria; order Rhodobacterales; family Rhodobacteraceae; genus Albidovulum. The sequence goes on from JAUIDM010000529.1 coordinate 1,907, forward strand.
GACACCACCTTGGTCAGCGATGACAAGATCAAGCGCGTCGTGATGTGCTCGGGCAAGGTCTATTACGAC
>JAUIDM010000149.1 GCA_030428915.1 Alphaproteobacteria bacterium
TCGAGGTCACGCGCCAGGCGCTCGGCAGGGGTGAGTCGTGTCATGCCCATAGATTACATCAATAATGGGAATTTCAATTATCTATTTGATTTATGGTCTTCTGCCGCCGCACCCTGCAGAGTGAACGATGTGGGGAAAGCTGGTTACGATGACCATCGAGTCACGGGAAAAACGGCAGCCCTGGATACTTCTGTCCCCGGCCCTGACAGCCGTCACCTTTCTTCTGATCGTGCCGCTTCTTTTCATCGTGGTCTATTCCTTCTGGCTGAGGAGCGCCGCAGGCGCGGATACGCCCGGCTTCCATCTGGACAACTGGCAGAAGGTTCTGACCGACAGGTTCTACCGCGACATCCTGATGAACACGCTCAAGATTGCCGGGATAACCACGGTGTTCTGTGCGCTGTTGGGTTATCCGGCCGCCTATTTCATCGCCCGGTCGCGCGGCAACAAGCTGATCCTGCTCGTCCTGCTGATGCTGCCGTTCTGGATCAGCTACATCATCCGCACGATGAGCTGGATCAACATCCTCGGCATTTCGGGAGCGTTGAATTCGGCGCTGCTGGCGCTCGGCGTCATCTCCGATCCGATCCAGATGCTTTACAACGAGGCGACGGTGATCCTCGGCCTCGTGCACTTCCTTCTGCCCTTCATGGTGCTGAATGTCTATGTCAGCCTCGAAGGGATCGACACGAACCTTGAGGATGCCGCGAATTCGCTCGGCGCGACGCGCTGGCAGAGCTTCCTTCAGGTGACGCTTCCCCTGTCGCTGCCGGGTCTGGCAGCTGGCGGGCTTCTCTGCTTTGTGCTCGGTGCGGGCACGTACATCACGCCGGTGATCCTCGGCGGCCCGCGCGATGCCATGTTCGCAAACCTCGTTTTCGAGGCCATTATCCGCCAACTCAACTGGCCGCTCGGCTCGGCATTGTCGCTCGCCCTGCTTGCGGTCCTCGGTGCGCTTGTCCTGATCTACAACCGCTATCTCGGCATGGCGCAACTCGCGAAGGGGTTGGGCTGATGGCGGACAACAGAAACTGGGGATGGCCCCTGATCCGGGCCTATACCGTTCTTGTCTATCTCTTCATGTTCCTGCCCGTCGCGGTGGTCGTGCTGCTGTCCTTCAACGCCAGCCAGTTCGGCAGCTTCCCGATGACGGGCTTTTCCTTGCGCTGGTTCCAGGCGCTTTGGGAAAACGACGCCGTTGTGCGGGCCTTTCGCACCTCCATCATTCTCGGCCTCATGACGGCGGTCGTCTCGACGACGCTCGGCGTGCTCGCCGCGCTCGCGCTCGTGCGCTACAAGGTGCCGGGGCGGGACATGATCACGACGCTGCTGATCGCGCCGATCCTCGTACCCGAGGTCGTGCTGGCCGTGGCGCTTCTCTTGTTCCTAAACTTCCTCAACATCAACAAAAGCTTTTTCCTTCTGCTGATGGGGCATGTGATCTTCACGCTGCCCTTCGTGATCCTCGTCGTTCAGGCGCGGCTCGTCTCCATCCGCCGCGATGTCGAGGAGGCGGCCATGAGCCTTGGCGCGACGCCGCGCCAGACCTTCTTCGCGGTCACGCTGCCGCTGCTTATGCCTGCCGTGGCGGCGGGCGCGCTCTTCGCCTTCACCATCAGCTTCGACGACATCACCGGCACGCTTTTCTGGAAACCGGGCGGCGTCGAAACGGTGCCGACGCAAATCTTCTCGATGCTGCGCAATTCCATCTCACCCGAGATCAACGCGCTCGGCACGGTCATGATCGTGATGACCGTCGGGCTGCCGTTGGTCGGGGCGGGAATTGCCCGATACCTCGGAAACAGAAGGGGCGGGTGAACCGCCCGGATACGTAACACAGCAAGGAGGCTGACAATGGACAATACGACACGCTACGAAAGACTGCGCGACCGCTACCGGAACGGCGACATCTCCCGCCGCAAGTTCTTTGGCCTGATCGGCGCGGCCGGTGCCGCCTACGGGCTTCAGACGCCCTTCGCCAAATACGCGATGGCGCAGGATGTGACGCAAGTTCGGTTCGATGGCTGGGGCGGGGTGGTCTCGGAAGCGTTCCGCAAATACGCCTTCGACCCCTATACCGAAAAGACCGGCGTCACCGTGGTCGACGGCACCTTCCCCGGCGGCGATGAATACCTCGCGCAGGTCCGCGCCTCGCAGCCCGGCGAATACAACATCGCCCATCTTTCGGGCGTCTTCGACTATGCCCGCTATCATTCTTTCGAGCTGACGAGCGCGCTGAACCTCGACAACATCCCGAACATGGCGAACGTCATGCCCGCGCTGATCAACGCTTTCAAATCGGTCACGCCTGACAGCCTCAGCGCCGCGCCTTACGACTACGGTTCGACCGGTCTTGCCTACAATCGCAAGTACATCTCGGACGAGGAGATGAAGGAGAAGGGTGCGAAGATCCTCATCGACGCGGCGCACAAGGGCAAGATCGGCGGCTGGAGCGACTGGCGCACCCGCGTCTGGTACGGCGCGCTTCAGACCGATCAGGACCCGAACGGCATCACCGATATTGAAGCCGTCTGGGATGCCGTCCGCCAGCACCGCGACCTCGCGCTGAAATACTGGGCCTCGGGCGCGGAACTGATGAGCCTTCTGGCTGAGGAGGAAATTCATGTCACCGAAGCCTGGTCCGGCCGCGTCTTCGCGTTGCAGGAGCAGGGCCATGACATCGGCTATTACGACCCGCCGAAAGGCTTCGGCTGGCAGGAATGTCTTTTCGTCATCAAGGGCAGCCCGATGGAGGCCTGCGAAGAGCTTCTGAATTTCATGCTCGATGTCGAAACCTCGATCGCGGTCGCCGAGGGGCAGAACTATCCGCCCGCGCTCGACCCGACCAAGGTGGATCTCGGCACGAAGATCCCGACGCTGCCGGCCTTCGACCCGACCGGGACGCTTGAAGGGCTGACCTTCGCCGATCCGGGTTACTGGAACGGCAACGAGGCCGAGTGGTCCGAGACCTTTGCCCGCGTCCAGCGCGGTTACTGACGCGACCCCCTGACCCGGCCCGTCAACTGGCGGGCCGGGCACCCTGACCGATAGGATCTGGCCCCGTGAGTGCTGTTACCCTCACCGATATCGTCAAGCGCTTCGGCACCTTCACCGCCGTGCACCGCATGTCGCTTGAAATCCCCCAAGGCAGCTTCGTGACTCTGCTGGGCCCCTCGGGCTGCGGCAAGACGACGACACTCAGGATGATCGCCGGGTTGCTCGATCCGACGGAGGGCGACATCTCCATCGGCGGTCGGCGGGTGAACGACCTGCCGATCCACCGCCGCAATCTGGGTCTTGTGTTTCAGAACTACGCGCTCTTCCCACACAAGACGGTGGCCGACAACGTGGCCTTCGGGCTGAAGTACCGCGACGTTCCGAAATCCGAGATTGAGGGACGGGTCGCAAAGGCGCTGGAGCTTGTGCAGCTACCCAATCTCGGCGCCCGCTATCCCAAGGAATTGTCCGGCGGTCAGCAGCAGCGCGTGGCCCTTGCCCGCGCCATCGTGATCGAGCCGGATGTGCTATTGCTCGACGAACCGCTCTCGGCGCTCGATGCAAACCTGCGTGAGGATATGCGGGTCGAACTGAAGAACATCCAGCAGCGGATTGGCGTGACAACTGTCTTTGTCACCCATGACCAGACTGAAGCGCTGGCGATGTCCGACCGCATCATCGTAATGTCTGAAGGCCGGGTGGAGCAGATGGGCGCGCCCGAAGAGGTCTACAACACGCCCGCCTCGGAATTCGTCGCCAACTTCCTTGGCGCGTCGAATGTTCTCGCAGCCGACTGCACGGGCGTGACAGGCGATGAAGTTGGCCTGACACTGCCGGACTTTCCAACGCTCGCCATCCCACGCGACCGCGCGCCGCGCATCGCCGGGGCGGGGCCGGCGAAGCTTGTGATCCGGGCCGAGAAATTGCAGGTCCGTGCTCCGGGCGCAATGTCCGACGCGGCCTACAGCGTCGCGGCGAAGGTGGAGGCCGTCGACTATCAGGGTCAGTCGGCGCGCTACTTCCTGCGCGCGGGTCGGCACCAGTTGCAGGCGATCAACATGATCGATGAAAGCCCCCTTCCCGCCGGAGCCGAGGTCTCGGTATTCTTCCGCGCAAAAGACTGCGCTGCTCTACCGCCGGAGACCCGTGAATGACGACCAAGAGCCACCTTTTCTACCAGACGGACAGCCGAAGGCCGGTCCTTGCCGAGGCGCGCGGCATCTACATGTGGGATGTGGACGGCAAGCGCTATATCGACGGGTCGTCCGGGGCGATGGTGTCGAATATCGGCCATTCCAATCCCCGCGTGCTCGACGCGATGCGGCGGCAGATGGAAAAGTCCACCTTCGGCTACCGCCTTCATTTCGAGACGGAACCCGGTGAGCGGCTTGCCGCGAAAGTGGCGGGACTGTCGCCGGAAGGCATGGAAAAGGTGTTCTTTGTCTCAGGCGGGTCCGAGGCGGTTGAAAGCGCGGTGAAGCTGGCACTGCAATACGCGGTGACGGTGGGCCAGGGGTCGCGCTGGAAGGTCATTTCACGCGCGCCCTCATATCACGGCTCGACGCTCGGCGCGCTGGCGCTGACGGGGTACACCCCGCTGACCCGCCCGTTCGAGCCGATGATGAAGCCGATGCCCAAGATCCCGGCCCCGCGCGCCTATCTGGACGGGCTGGACATCGACGATCCGGCAACGGGCAGGCACTATGCCGGGATGCTGGAGCGGAAGATCATCGAGGAAGGCCCCGAGACGGTCCTTGCCTTCATCCATGAACCCGTGGGGGGCGCCTCGACCGGAGCACTGGTTCCGCCGGCCGGTTACATGCAGGCGGTACGCGAGATCTGCGACCGCCACGGCGTGCTTCTGATCCATGACGAGGTGATGTCGGGCGGCGGCCGCACCGGACGGTTCCTCGGCGCAGATCACTGGGGCGTAGCCCCGGACATCATCGCGATCTCCAAGGGCTTCGGTGCGGGCTATGCCCCCTTGGGCGCGATGATCGCGCATGACCGGCTGGTTGAACCGGTGCTGCAATCGGGCGGTTTCATGCATGGCCATACCTATGCGGGCAATCCGCTGGCCTGCGCCGCCGGACTCGCGGTCCTGGAAGAGATCGAGGCAGGCGGCATGTTGGAGAATGCCACGCATTCGGGCGACCTGCTCAAGTCCCGCCTGAACGACCTGATGCAGCGTTACGCCTTCATCGGCGACGTGCGCGGCAAGGGTCTGCTGCTGGCCTTCGAACTCGTTTCAGACCGCCAGTCCATGCGCCCCCTGCCAAAGGACCTGAACGCGCATGCCGAACTCGTGGAACTGGCCTACGAACAGGGCCTGATCATCTATTCCCGTCGCACCCGCGATGGGATCGAGGGCGACCATTTCCTCGTCTGTCCGCCGATGATCACCACCGCCGCGCAGGTCGACGAACTCATGGACATGCTGACAGCCGCACTTGACCGTTTTGCCGACCGTGTCGAACCTGCGCTGCGGCGAAGCGCCTGACCTCATGTCGAAGATCATCATCACCTGCGCGATCACCGGGTCCATCCATACACCGACAATGTCGCCCTATCTGCCGGTCACCGCCGATCAGATTGCCGAGCAGGCAATCGGCGCAGCCAAGGCGGGGGCGGCGATCCTGCATCTGCATGCACGCGATCCGTCCACGGGGCAGCCATCCTCATCGCTGGATCATTACCTGGGCTTCCTGCCTTCGGTCCGCGCGGGCTGCGACGCCGTGATCAACCTCACGACAGGCGGCAGCGCGGTGATGACCCTGGAACAGAGGCTGACCGCGCCGCTCGCGCTGTGCCCGGAAATGTGCTCGCTCAACATGGGGACGATGAACTTCGCGCTCTACCCGATGCTGGGCCGCCGCACCGAATGGTTGCACGACTGGGAGGAGCCGTTCCTGCGCAATTCCGACGACCTTGTCTTCAAGAACACGCCGCGTGACATAGAGGGCGTCCTGCGGCAGATGGGACAGGACCGCGCCGCGCGGTTCGAGTTTGAATGCTACGATGTCGGCCATCTCTACATGCTCAGGCACTTCGCCGACCGCGGCCTTGTCGAAGCGCCCGTCTTCATCCAGTTCGTGATGGGTGTCCTAGGCGGCATCGCGGCGGAACCCGAACACCTCGATCACCTGAAGGCGACGGCAGACCGGCTGTTCGGGGACGACTACATCTTCTCGGTCCTCGCCGCCGGGCGCCAGCAGATGCCCATGGCCGAGAAAGCGGCGGCCATGGGGGGGCATGTCCGGGTGGGGCTTGAGGACAATCTCTACATCGCGAAAGGAAAACTCGCACATTCGAATGCCGAACAGGTGGAGAAGGTGCGGACGGTCGTTGAATCACTAGGCCGCAAAGTGGCGACACCGGACGAAGCGCGCGCCATGCTGCGGCTTCGCGGCGCCGGTTCGGTGGGGTTCTGAATGGCGGGGCAGATCACGATACGACCGGCCGGACCCGACGATGCCGGGCGGCTGAACGAGGCCCTCAAGGCGCTTTCAGCCGATCTTGGCGATGTCCATCGGGCGACGGATGACGGTATTCTCGCGGCGGGCTTCGGCCCCACGCCCGCCTTCAGGGCACTGGTCGCCCTTGAAGATGAGGCCTTTGTCGCGGCGGCGGTCTTCTCACCCCTTTATTCAACGACCCGCGGCAAGGCCGGGGCCTATGTCTCTGACTTCTGGGTTTCAGGGCGGATACGCGGTACCGGGTTCGGCTGTCGTTTTCTGTCGGCGGTGCGGGACGATGCCCGCACCATCTGGGGGGCAGGGTTCCTGAGGCTCGCCGTTTACAACGACAATCCGCGTGCGGCTGCATTTTACGAAAGGCTTGGCTTCGTGGCCCGTCAGGGCGAAGTCGGGATGATCCTGGAAGGCGCCGCGTTCGACAGACTTGGAGGCGAGGCATGAAAGCCTTTTTCGATGACCGCCAACGCGCGCATGACCCGAAGATGTTCATGGCGAATGGCACCCGCCTTCCCAACCCAGAACAGCCGGCACGCATCGAGGTGTTGCACGCCGGTGCGCAGGCGGCAGGTTGTGAATTCGGGACCGTTTCGGATCACGGTCTCGGCCCGATCGCGGCACTACATTCCCCCGAATACCTTGTATTCCTGCAGACCATCCATACCCGCTGGAGCCGTATCGAAGGCGCTTCCGACGAGGTCATCCCGAACATCCATCCCGACAACCGCCACGCCTCCTATCCGCGGTCGGCCGTGGGTCAGGCCGGGTACCATCAGGCCGACACCTCCTGCCCGATCTCGGCCGGAACGTGGGAATCCGCCTACTGGTCCGCGCAGACCGCCCTTTCCGCCGCCGATGCCATCGTCGCGGGCGAACACACGGTCTATGCGCTGTCGCGCCCGCCCGGGCACCATGCCTTCGGCGACCTCGCGGGGGGCTTCTGCTTTCTCAACAACTCCGCCATTGCCGCCGAGGCGCTCCTGCGCGCCGGAATGCGGCCCGCGATCCTTGACGTGGATGTCCATCATGGCAACGGCACCCAGGGCATCTTCTATCACCGGCGCGATGTCCTGACCGTATCGATCCACGCAGACCCGATCCGCTTCTACCCGTTCTTCTGGGGACACGCCGATGAACGCGGCAAGGGCGAAGGTCTGGGCTACAACCTCAACATCCCCCTGCCGAGGGGAACCGACGATCCGGCCTATCTCGATGCGCTCGACACGGCCCTCGGACACGTGCGGGCGTACGGTGCCGATGTTGTCGTCGTCGCTCTTGGCCTCGACGCGCACGAGAATGATCCGTTCCGGGGCTTCCGGGTCACGACCGACGGTTTCGCGCGTATCGCCGAAGCTGTCCTCCAACTCAGAAAGCCTGTTCTTGTCGTTCAGGAAGGCGGCTATCTTCAACCCGACCTCGGCGCGAACCTGACGAGTTTCCTTAACGGCTGTCAGCGGGCATGATGTTGCAGGTCGGCTTCGGTGTGACACATCAGCGCCAGCCGGCATCCAGCCTGCATGCACGCCAGAGACCCGCGGCTTTATCGCGAATCTCGCTGCTTGACAGCGAAACCTCACGGGTCAGACCATTCCAGCAAGGTTGACCGCCCGGTGGCAAACACGCGAAGATTTCGCTCAAAGCTGCGATGCTCCCGTAAGGCGCGATCCCCCGCTTCCGCTACGTTTGCTGGAAGGACCATAGCCTGCGCTGTACGGGATCTGGCCGAAGTCGGGACCTTTTCGCGGGAACCGGGCGCTTGACAACCGGGACCGCAGACCGGACCTCTGGAACAGCAGAGCCGGACATCGCCGGCCGGGGAGTGTGATGACCAGAACGACAGCAGCCGAACTCGTTCGTACGATCGAAAGACGGGCGGAAGGCAATAATCGCATTCTGGTTGCCGTCGTCGGACCGCCGGGTTCGGGCAAATCGACGCTCGCCGCCGATATAGTCGCGCGGATTGGCCCATCGGCTTCGGTTCTGCCAATGGACGGGTTTCACCTCGACAATGACCGCCTGCGGCAGATGCAGCTTTTCCATCGCAAGGGCGCCCCCGAGACCTTCGACGCCGAGGGATTCGTCAACCTCATGCGCCGTATCCTTGCCGGGGGGGACGTGTCCTACCCGACATTCGACCGCGAGGCCGACCAGACGGTGCCTGATGCAGGACGCATCGGCAGCGACACCCGCATCGTCGTTGTCGAGGGGAACTATCTGCTATTGAATACCCCGCCGTGGTCCGCACTGGCCGCGCTCTTCGACCTGACGGTCCGCCTCGATGTTCCCCGCGACGTTCTGAAAGCGAGGCTGATCGCCCGCTGGCGCGATCACGGGCTGGCACCGGCGGACGCAGAAGCGCGGGCTGTGGGCAATGACATGGTCAATGCCGATTTCGTGCTGGCAAATTCCTCCGCGCCCGATTTCATCATGACGACGGAGGCAGGGCAGACCTGACCCCTGCCCCGCTCGATATGGCCGTCAGATCACCGGCAGGTCCTCAGGCGCGCGGGTCGAGAGGAGTTCGGCACCGGTTGCGCGGATGACGATGTTTTCCTCATGGACCATCATCAGGCCGTTACCGTAGCCGAGCGAGGGTTCGAGCGTCAGCGCCATGCCCTCTTCCAGCACGGTCGTGTCGAAGGCCGCGTGCGAGGGCTGTTCGGTCAACTGCATGCCAAGACCATGGCCGAGCCGGCCGATATCGCCGCCCGAGGCGTCCATCTCGGCAATCACAGCCGACATCGCCCGGAAGAGGTCGCGGCAGGTATTGCCCGGTTTGGCCATCGCGAGTCCGGCCTCGGTCGCGCGCCACAGCGTGTCATGGGCGCGCCGGGCAATATCGTCGGCCTGGCCGATGGCCCAGTTGCGATCGAAGTCGCAAAAATAACCGTCCCAACTGCATCCGGTATCCAGCATCAGGATGTCACCCGCCTGCAGCGGTCGCCGCGTGGGGGGCGAAATGACATCGGCATAACCGCCGGGTTCAGCCGCACCGACGAGATAGGGCACATCATCCGCCCCCTGCGCCAGCGCCTCGCGGCGGAAGGCGCGGAACACGTCCTCAAGCGGCATGCCCGCGGCCACGATATCAGGTACGCGGGCGAAGGTTGCGGAACCGATCGCGCAGATATGGCGAAGTTTCTCGATCTCGGCGGGGGATTTTACCATGCGCAGACGCTGCACCAGCCGCGTGGCGTCGACGACCTGCAGTCCCGGCAGGTTCGCCAC
>JAUIDM010000150.1 GCA_030428915.1 Alphaproteobacteria bacterium
GTCGTGGCGGCCCTGACCAAGTCGCTCTGATTTTTTTCATCACTGAGACTGCATAACGGGCGCCCTCGTGGCGCCCGTTCGATTTGCCGTCGCTATCGTTCCCTGCGGACATTTGCGGCACGGATGCCGTAGTCTTCCCCCCGTTCGAATGTTTCGACGGGGGGATGCGCAGAATGGATCGATTCACTGGCGGTTGCCTTTGCGGCAGGGTCCGTATCGTGGCGTCCGGGCGTCCCTACCGGGTCGGCCTGTGTCACTGTCTCGACTGTCGCAAGCATCACGGCGCGCTGTTCCACGCCTCCGCGATTTTCCCGCAGGACGCGGTGACGGTGGAAGGTGAGGTGCGCGACTACGAGGGGCGATTCTTCTGCCCGCGCTGCGGCTCGTCAGTCTTCTCGCAGAGCGGCGACGAGATGGAGGTACATCTGGGGTCGCTGGATGCGTCCGACCAGCTGGTGCCGACCTATGAGCTTTGGACCGTCCGGCGTGAAGCCTGGCTGCCACCCTTCCCGCTCAAGTCCCGATATGCCCGCGATCGCGATAGCTCAGCGCGCGGTGAGGAGTAGGGTCACACGGTCGGGCAACGAAAAACCCCCGCGGCGGGGCCTCGGGGGTTGATCGTCTTTGCGGGGTTGCCCCCGCCAGCTGTTCCAGCCGCGTCTTAGAGCGCGCCTTCGCGCTGGGCCTTCTTGCGTGCCAGTTTGCGGGCACGGCGGATGGCCTCGGCCTTCTCGCGCGCTTTCTTGACGGAGGGCTTCTCGAAATGCTGCTTGAGCTTCATTTCACGGAAAACCCCTTCGCGCTGAAGTTTTTTCTTCAGGGCACGAAGCGCCTGTTCGACGTTGTTGTCGCGAACGCTGACCTGCATGTGGTTGTCACCACCTTCCTAAGTTAGAGTTGCAATCAGTTGCAGGAAGCGCCCCTATAGCAAAGGCCCCGGCTTTTGTCTATGGGGACAGAAAGGTGGAGGCTGGCCATGGAAAACAAGGGCTTCGATATCGGTTCGGCGAAGAAACGGCTGCTGGATGCCGCCGTGGCCCATGCGGTCTTCGACGGCTGGTCGGAGACCACCTTCCGCGCCGCCTGCGAGGATGCCGGAATTGCCCCTGACCTCGCCCGCGCCATCTTCCCGCGCGGGCCGCTCGATCTGGCCGTCGCCTATCACAAGGCGGGCGATGCGAAAATGGTGGCCGCCCTTGATGCCGAAGACCTCGCCGCGCTGCGGTTCCGCGACCGGGTGGCACTGGCCGTTCGGCTTCGGCTGGAAGGGGCGGACCGGGAACTGGTGCGGCGGGGCGCGTCACTGTTTGCGCTGCCGCAGAATGCCGCGACCGGTGCATCTCTGGTCTGGGGCACAGCGGACGCGATCTGGCGTGCCCTAGGGGATACGTCGGAAGACATCAACTGGTATTCCAAACGCGCGACCCTGTCTGCCGTCTATTCGTCGGTCGTGCTTTATTGGCTCGGCGACGACAGCGACGGACAGGAGGCCACCTGGGATTTTCTCGACCGGAGGATCGAAGACGTGATGCGGTTCGAGAAGTTCAAGGCGCAGGTGCGGGACAATCCCGTGCTGGGCCGGGTTCTGGCCGGACCGATGAAGATGCTTGAGCGGGTTCGGGCGCCATCCGGTGCACCGGATGACCTGCCGGGACGGATGACGGGCAAGGAGGGCGCATGACGCTGCCAACAACGATGCGGGCGATCGAAATTTCCAAACCGGGCGGGCCCGACGTGTTGAGCCCGGTCGAGGTGACGGTTCCGGTACCGGGACCGGGCCAGATCCTGATCGAGGTTCATTGGGCGGGCGTCAACCGCCCCGACGCCTTGCAACGCGCGGGCGCCTATGCCCCGCCGCCCTCGGCCTCGCCCCTGCCGGGGCTGGAGGCGTCGGGCCGGGTTGCGGCTTTGGGCCCAGATGTCGCGGGCTGGAACGTCGGCGACGAGGTCTGCGCGCTCCTGCCCGGTGGCGGCTATGCCGAATATGTGGTCACGCCCGCAGCCCACGCCTTGCCGGTCCCGAAGGACATGGACCTGCGCGAGGCGGCCTGCCTGCCCGAGACCTGCTACACGGTCTGGTCCAACGTCTTCATGCGCGGGGGGCTGAAGGCGGGCGAGGTGTTCCTTGTCCATGGCGGGTCCTCCGGCATCGGCACCACCGCGATCCAGATCGCCGGCGCCTTGGGCGCACGGGTCTTCACCACCGCCGGATCGGCCGAGAAATGCAAGGTCTGTGAAGAGCTTGGCGCGGAACGGGCGATCAATTACCGCGAGGAAGATTTCGTCGAGATCCTGCGCGCCGAAGGAGGCGCGGACCTGATCCTCGACATGGTCGGGGGCGATTACCTGCCGCGAAACGTCAAGACGCTGGCCGATGACGGGCGGCTGGTGCAGATCGCCTTCCTCTCCGGCCCGAAGGTGGAACTGAATTTCGCACAGGTCATGACCCGCAGGCTGACCATCACCGGCTCGACCCTAAGGCCGCAAAGTGACCTGGCCAAGGCGCGCATCGCGGAGGAGCTTCGCACCCACGTGTGGCCGCTGATCGAGGGCGGACGACTGAAGCCGGTGATGGATTCCGAGTTCCCGCTGGATCAGGCCGCCGAGGCGCACCGGCGCATCGAAAGCTCCGGCCATATCGGCAAGATCGTGCTGAAGGTGCGCTGATCGCGCATACCGCGCGTCGATCTTGGCTTGCCTGCGGCATTTGCGCCCGTGCAATCGACGCAGAATCACTCTACGCTGCACCGCAGCATAGGGGGAATCATGCCTGGCAAGGTCATCGCGGTCGTGCAGCAGAAGGGCGGGTCGGGCAAAACGACGCTTGCCGTCAACCTCGCCGTCGCCGCAATCCGGCGCGGCATGACAGTCGCCCTGCTCGACACCGACCCCCAGGGCTCTCTCGGGCGCTGGTTCATGACACGGCGGGAAAGGCTGGGCGACGCTGGGCTGGAGTTTTCCACATCTTCCGCATGGGGCGTGTCCTACGAATGCGAGAAGCTGAAAGGCGAGGCCGATCTCGTGATCGTCGACACGCCGCCCAAGGTCGATGCCGATCTGCGCCCCGCATTGCGCGAAGCCGATCTGGTGCTGGTGCCGGTTGCCTCTTCGCATGTCGACCTCTGGGCGACGGAGGGCGTGCTCGACCTCGCCGCGCGGGAACGCAAGGAAACATGGCTTGTTCTCAACCGTGCAAGGGCGGGAACGCGCCTGGGTGAGGATGTCGCGCGCGCGGCGTCGGAACTGACGGCCGGCGTGATGGACGCTCGTTTGGCCAACCGCGTCGTCTATGCCGAGACGCTGGGCCAGGGGCTCGGCGCAATAGAGGCGGGCAAGAGCGCAGCAACGGCTGAGGTCGGCGCGCTGACAGATGAGATTCTGCGGCGTCTCGCTTACTGACTTGCACCAGCGCCGCGCGGCCCCATATCGGACGGGAACCCAGGAAAGGAGTGACCGAACCGATGAAATGCCCTGTCGACCATACGACGCTGGTTATGACCGAACGAAACGGCGTGGAGATCGACTATTGCCCGAGCTGCCGGGGTGTCTGGCTGGACCGGGGAGAGCTGGACAAGATCGTCGACCGCAGCCTCGCCGATGCCGCCCCGCCGGTGGCGCTGAAGGAGCCCGTGCGTGACACACGGCCCGCGCCTCGCCGCGATGACCGCCGCCGGGACCGTGACGACGATGATGACGACAATGACCGCCGCCGCTATCGCAAGAAGAAGCGCGACAGCTTCCTTTCGGAACTCTTCGACTTCTGATCTTCGGTTTACAGCCCGCCCCCCGGGCGCGATAGTCAGGTTGAACGCGCCCGGAACGGAGTGAGCCCATGCCGACCATTGCCAAGGATTTCAGCGGTCAGACCGTCATCACAACGTTCGAGATGACGCCCGGCACGGCGCAGGACCTGATGGATGAACTAAAAGACGCCTATGACAGTTTCATCCGCCATCAGCCGGGTTTCATCGGCGCCGGGCTGCATATGAACGACGCCCAGACCCGAATTGCCAATTACAGCCAGTGGCGCGACCGCAAGGACTTTCAGGCCATGCTGCGCACGCCCGAGATGCGCGAACGGAACCGTCGGATCGCCGATCTCTGCTCACGCTTCGAACCGGTCATGTACGAGGTGACGGAAGCCTTCTGACCGCGAACGTCATCATGGCGAATTCAGAGCGGCGAAGGTCGCGTTTGCGCTGGTACGCGTACGGGTGAAAGGGCAGGACAAGGCAGCTTGTCTCAACAACCGGCCTGCCATGATCGTTCGAGATACACCCAACCTCCTGCACATCATCCTTGTGATGCAGGGCTCCATCGTTCCCCGTATCATCGGCCGCATTCTGGCCTTCGCCGGGTTTGCGCTGGCCGTGTTGCTGATCGACCGTCACATCGTGTCCCTGCCCCATGTCTCCATCGCCGCGATGGGGGTGTTCGGTATCGCTCTGTCGCTCTTCCTCGGCTTTCGCAACAACGCTGCCTATGATCGCTGGTGGGAGGCCCGCAAGCTTTGGGGCCAGATGATCGCCGATACCCGCTCGCTTGGCCGGGAGACGTTGATCTTTGTCGGGCCGGGACCGGCGCGTGAGGCGATTCTGACAGGTATGGCGGGCTTTGCCCATCTTCACCGGGGGTGGCTTCGCGGGGTGGCAACGACGACGCAAGCCGTAAAATGGGATGAAAGCGCCGCGACACATGCGGAGGGACGCAATCCGCCCGACGCGGCCCTGCGGGCGATGGCCGAAATGATCCGGAATGAGGCCGAGAACGGTCGGATCAACGAAATGGGGCAGCGAGCCCTCGCCGAAAGGCTTGGTTCGGTGGCCCTCGCGCAAGCGGGCTGCGAGCGGCTGGCGTCCGCGCCGATCCCCTTCGTCTATTCGCTGCTCGTTCTCAGGACGAGCTATCTCTATTGCCTGATCCTGCCCTTCGCACTGATCGATACTGCGGGGGCATTCGCGCCGGCGGTGGCGGCAATCGTCGCCTATGTCTTTTTCGGCCTGAACGCGGTCAGTGATGAGCTGGAACACCCGTTCCGCGACGCCGCGAACGGCCTGCCTTTGGATGCGATGTGCCGCGTGATCGAGATATCGGTGGCCGAGGCATTGGGTCGTGAAGCCCCCGAACCGATGCGGCCGGTGGACGGCGTGCTGAGCTGACGGGCTATCCGTTCTCGCGCAGTACGCCGCCGGCAAGATAGAGCGAACCGCAGATCAGGATGCGCGCACCCGGATTGTCTTTCGCAATGGCGGTCACGGCGGCCAGCACGCTGTCGGCGGTTTCCGCCCGGATACCGGCCTTGGCCGCCGCCTTTTGGGTGTCTTCGGCCGAAAGCGTATTGGCCTCGCCCGGGATCGAAACCGCCGTCAGGCTTTCCGAGGCCGAAGCGACGGGTCGGAGATATCCCGCGATATCCTTGGTATTGAGCATGCCGAGAATCAGATGTGTGGGCTTCGCGGGCAGGCGCGCCAGCGTTGCCGCGACCGCGATGCCCCCCGCCGGGTTGTGACCGCCGTCGAGCCAAAGCTCGCAATTCCCCGCCGCGTCGACAAGCGGCCCGTGGGTCAGGCGCTGCATACGGGCAGGCCAGTAAGCCCCGGTCACAGCTGCCTCGCAGGCCGCCTCATCGGCGCCCAGATGGCGGAGCGCGGCGAGGGCAGCCCCGGCATTGTCGATCTGATGGGGGCCGGGAAGGTTCGGCAGGGGCAGGTCGAGAAGGCCGTTTTCATCCTGGAAGATCAGGCGGTCACGCTCCTCCCAGACATTCCAGTGCTGGCCGTGGACGAGGAGCGGCGCGCCGAGCTTCGCAGCTTTCGCCTCGATGGCCTCTAGCCCCGCCTCTTCCTGCGGGCCGACAACGCAGGGCACGCCGCGCTTGATGATCCCTGCCTTTTCGCCCGCGATCTCTGGCAATGTCTCGCCCAGGTACTGCTGGTGGTCGAGCGACACCGGCGTGATGATCGTCAGACAGGGCTGATCCACGACATTGGTCGCATCAAGCCTGCCGCCGAGGCCAACCTCCAGCAGGGTGTAATCCGCCTTCGTCCGCGCGAAGGCCAGAAGTGCGGCGCAGGTCGTGATCTCGAAATAGGTGATCGGGATGCCGCCATTTGCCGCCTCGCATTCGGCGAGAATCTCGGTCAGGTAGTCCTCGGAAATCAACTCCCCCGCCAGCCGTATGCGTTCGTGAAAGCGCGCGAGATGGGGAGAGGTGTAGGCGTGGACGGATTTGCCCATCGCCTCCAGCCCCGCGCGGATCATCGCCTGGGTGGAGCCCTTGCCATTGGTACCCGCCAGATGGATGACAGGTGGCAGCGCGCGTTCAGGATGGCCGAGAGCCTCCAGCAGGCGCCAGACCCGGTCGAGCGTAAGGTCAATGATCTTCGGATGCAGCGCGAACATGCGCGCGAGGATCAGGTCGGAACCGTCGGTCATCGCCATGCCTTACCAGGTTTTCGGTCGAAAGGCCGGGGGCTTTCTGCCCCCCGGACCCCCCGAGAGTATTTGCGGACAGAAAGTGAGATCAGGTCGCGGGCTTGGCCGGTTCGGCCGGTTTCGCCTCGGCGGGTTTGGCTTCGGGCTTGGGCAGGTCCCCCTTAACCGCCGGGGGCTGGGCTGTCAGCATGCGCAGGATCGTTGTCAGTTCATCCTTCAGCGCCTTGCGGTGTGTCACCCGGTCCAGCATGCCGTGGTCGAGAAGGTATTCGGAGCGCTGGAAGCCTTCGGGCAGCTTCTCGCGGATCGTCTGTTCGATGACGCGGGCCCCGGCAAAGCCGATCAGCGCGTTCGGTTCGGCGAGCTGGACATCACCCAGCATCGCGTAGGATGCCGTGACTCCACCGGTCGTCGGATGGGTCAGGACGACGATATACGGAAGGCCCGCATCCTTCAGCATCTCGACCGCGATCGTGGTGCGCGGCATCTGCATGAGGCCAAGGATGCCCTCCTGCATGCGCGCGCCGCCAGCGGAGGAGAAGAGAACGAAGGGCCGCTTCAGCTTCACCGCCCGTTCGGCGCCCGCGATGATCGCATTGCCGACATACATCGACATCGACCCGCCCATGAAGGCGAAGTTCTGGGCGGCTGCGACGATGGGGGTGCGGTTCATCTCGCCCTCCACCACAAGCATCGCCTCTTTCTCGCCCGTGGCCTTCTGCGCCGCCTTCATCCGGTCGGGATACTTCTTCTGGTCACGGAAATGCAGCGGATCGGCGATCGGGTCGGGCACCTTCACCTCGGTGAAGACGCCGCCGTCGAAGAGCGCTGCAAAGCGGTCCCGGGGGGTAATCGCCAGATGGTGATCGCAATTGGTGCAGACGTTGAGATTGTCGCTCAGTTCCCGATGAAACAGCATCGTCCCGCATTCGGGGCATTTGGACCAGAGATTGTCCGGCACCTCGCGGCGCGAAAAAAGCGAGTTGATCGTGGGCCGGACGTAGTTGGTGATCCAGTTCATGGGGCCTGCCTTGGCGTCTGTGCGTCAGGCCCCTGAGATAGTCCGGGCGGGCGTGAAATGCAATCAGACACGCAGTGAGAGACGGGCGAGAAGCCAGGATACGATCATGGTCGCGGAGTCGAGAATGAGGGCCGGGCGCGCGGCACCGGCATCCTTGAGGTCGATCGGCAGTGACCAGAGCGCCAGCCCGTCAAGATTGCCCGAGACACCTACAATGAGAAGCGCAACGGCATTGTTGGTAAAATGAAACGCCAAGGCAGCGCCCAGATTGCCCGTCCGTGCGGTCAGATCCGCGGCAAGCACGCCAAAGATCACCGCCCAGAGCGTGATCAGCCAGGCATTCTGCCCGTACTCCTCCGGCAGATGATGCCCCCAGGCAAACAATACCGAAGGCACGCCGATCCAGATCGCGGGCGACCTGAACCGGGCGGCAAGCTGGCTTTGCAGGTAGCCGCGAAAGACCAGCTCCTCGGCCCCGGTCTGCAGCAGGATGCCGGGCAGCGCGAAGGGCAGATAAAACACGAAGGCGACAAGCCCGAGGCCGGGGCGCAATTCGGCCCCATGCAGCGTCATGGGCAACAGGACCATCTGAAGCCCGAAAACCGGGACGAAGACGCGCAGGAAATCCCTGCGCACCGATGACCATGACGGACCGAAAAGTGTCGTGGCGCCGCGGCCGTGCAACAGACGGACCGCCGCCAGCGGGCCAAGGGCAAGCCCGAGAAAGGTCCACAGCAACAACAGCATGCCCCCGGGCGTGTCGCCATGGACGATACGTTCGAAAAGCGCCGTAGCGATGAGTTTTCCGTATCGTTCCGTCAGGTAGAGGCTGAGCAGCGCCAGCGGGCCAAGGTACAAGGCGGCAATCACCACCGCGCCCGGGATGAGCCGCCAAAGCTCAGCCTTCGGCCGGGCGGGTGCGCTCAGATGTTCCTGTGGGGCATAGGCGACGATGGGTGACAGCATGATGGCAGCGACGCTAACCCTCCGCCCCGACGGCTGCAATTGCGGATCGTCGCCGATCCCGCCGCCGTCGCTTGTTTCCCCTTCATGGCTCGCTTATTGCGGGGAAAACCGACTGCACAGGGATGTTATGAGCCGCCGCCAGACAAGGACTGCCGCTGTATGCCGCAAGCCGATCGGGGCCATGGCAAAGGTTTGGGCGATTGCGCCCGCCCGGATCGGTCGGTCGCTGTGGCCGCTCACCCTGTCGCTGTGCCTCGCGGGCTGTATCGCCGCCGGGCCGGCGGATGTCACGCGGTCCGTCCGGGTCTCGGACGGGGCAGTCGTCATAGTCGGGCCATCGGGGTACTGCATCGACCCGGCCGCGACGCGGGACGGACCGGATGGCGCTTTCGTCCTGTTCGGAACCTGTGCCGCGCTCGCGGGATCGCGCGCGGCCGGGCAGCCGGAGAAACCTGCGCTTCTGACCGTCTCGGTCCTGCCCGGTGCGCCGGACGACGCGACATTTTCCGGCAGCTTTCCGGCATTGACGGCGTTCTTCCGTTCCGAACCGGGCCGGGCCGCGCTGAGCCGGTCGGGCGAGGCCGGCGATGTCAGCGTCGAGGCTGTTGTCGCCAGCGGCGGCGCACTTCTGCTGGAACTGCGTGATCTGTCCGCCGCAAGGGGCCAGCCGGTGGAACCCGAATACTGGCGGGCGGTGCTGGCGCTTGAAGGGCGGATGGTGACGGTCTCAGCGCTTGGTCTGCGTGGCAGCCCCCTTTCCTCGGCCGAGAAACGCCGGACGCTGGAGGCCCTGATCGACAGGATTCGCGCGGCGAACGCGGCCTGAACGAGATGTCTCTGGGCCCGGCCCGGCCTTGCGCTGCCGCAAGAGGAGTGGGTAAGACTTGGACCGTAAACTTTGCGGCCAGAAAACGGAAAGCGGCGCGCCGGATGAATCACAAGATCGGAACGATACTTGACCGGTTCCTTCTGCGCCGCTCGGTCGCGCGCTGGCGCGGCATCGCGCTCAACGCCGGCAATGCCGATCTGGCCACGCTTCGCGGATTGCGCGGGCCCGCACGGCAGGCCCGGCGCGAGATCGACAGGCTGCTCCATGTTGCGGACGGGCGCTTGTCCCTTCCGGCCATCGGGTCCAACGCGATCCGCAAACCGCTGATGTCCGACTGGGCGTGGCGCCCGGAACTCTGGCGCGGCCCCATTACCCCGCCGGGTATGGCGGCGGTGGAAAACCGCGCCACGTTCGGCGATGAGGCCACGATCTT
>JAUIDM010000151.1 GCA_030428915.1 Alphaproteobacteria bacterium
CCTTTGCGAATTTCACAAGCGAAAGCTGGGAATACGGGCCGCAGGGCCTCAACCGCTACAACGGCGTGCCCGCCATGCAGATCCAGGGTTCGCCCGCGGCAGGCATCTCCACCGGAGAGGCGATTGCTGAGATCGAACGCCTCGTCACCCAGCTTCCACCGGGCTACAGCGTCGCCTGGACCGGCCTCTCGCTCGAAGAGCAGGATTCCGGTGGCTCCGCGCCGCTGCTCTATGCGCTGTCGCTTGCCGCGATCTTCCTGTGCCTCGCCGCGCTCTACGAAAGCTGGGCCATCCCGTTCTCGGTCATGCTCGCCATGCCGATCGGCGTTCTGGGCACGATGGGTGCGGCCTATGGGCTGGGCTTTGAAAATGGCGTGTTCTTCCAGGTCGGCCTGCTGACCGTCATCGGCCTCACCGGCAAGAATGCCATTCTGATCGTGGAATTCGCACGAGAGCGTTTTGAGGCGGGCGAAGATCTATACGCTGCTGTGAACCGCGCCGCACGACAGCGCTTCCGTCCGATCATCATGACCTCACTGGCCTTTTCGCTGGGCGTGCTGCCGCTGGCACTGTCCACCGGCGCAGGCGCAGGGGGCCGCACCGCCGTCGGCTCCGCAGTTCTCGGCGGAACGATCACGGGCACCGTTCTGGGCGTCATCTTTGTGCCGCTCTTTTTCGTTCTCGTGGCGCGTGTCTTCAGTAAGACGAGAGTCAAGGCGCAAGCCGCGATTTAACAATCCAACACGGCGCAGGGTGCTGATGTCAGGCACCGTATTCGTTCGAAGAAAGGGTGCTGGCAGACAAATTCTAACCAGCCTCGGAATGGAGTGCGATCCTGCCGGGCAAATGCCAGCCACATCTGCCTCGATGTGTTCGGCGTGCTGATAAAAAAGCCCGATGCGCTGGCACATGAGGACGCCGCCGCAATATGCGATGGGCCCCTGACCTCGCTGAATTTCCTGCGCGAGGTGGCTGAAGTGCGCGCGGGGCAAAAGATCCTGATCCTTGGCGCCTCGGCCAGCCTCTGCAGCGTGGCGGTGCAGACCGCCACGGCGACGGGGGCCGAGGTCACCGGTACCTGCAGCGCTCGCAACGCCGACATGATGGCCGCACTCGGGGCTGGCAGGGTCATCGACGACAACCAGCAGGATTTCACCCCACAGGCCGCTAGGTCTGCCCTGTGTCGAGCCTGGGTCTGCTGGGCGCGATGATGCGCACCTCGATTGCTGGCACGCGCTACGCAGTCAGCGGAACCACCAATTCAACCGGAGAGGTAGCCATAAAACTGAATTACTTCGTATTAAGAACGAACGACATGCGCGCATCGAAGGCCTTCTACGGCGGACTTTTCGCGGGCGCGGGTCTTCAGACCACGTCGCCTTCGGACCGCATGACCTGCTGGCTCGCCGAGGACTTTGCCTTCGCAATCGCGACACCCCTCGACGAAAGGCCGGCAACCAACGGGAATGGCACGACGGTTGGCTTTTCTGTCGCGGTAAAGGAAGATGTTCAAAGGGTGCACGGTCTGGCCCTTGAATTGGGCGGCACATGCCAGGGCGCGCCGGGTCAATGTGGGCCAAAATTCTCGGCCTATGTGAGAGACCTTGGTGGCAACAGGCTGTGTCTGTCTGACTAGGGTATACAATGCCCGATACGTTGGTCGGCAGACCATCCTCGGGTCATTTGCGTCTGGATGCGCTTGGCTAAGGAAAGGCCCGGCCTGATGGCTCCAGGCAGTGACCGCTGCCAGGATAGAAAGGAAATCCATGTCCCGATTGAACACCAAGATCTGCATCGTCACGGGTGCCGGGCGCGGCATTGGCGCCGCGATCGCGCAGGCCTTCTCGCGAGAAGGAGCCACCGTCGTCGTGACCGACAAGGACGAGGATCGCGCCGCCGATGTCGCCCGTGAGATCGGCGGGCATCAACTGCGCCTCGACGTAGCCTCCGAGGCCGACTGGATCGCGCTGGCCGAGGCGTGGCCTGCCTGTGATGTACTGGTGAACAATGCCGGGATCACTGGCTTCGAGGAGGCCATGCGCCCGCACGACCCCGAGCACGCGTCTCTGGCGGATTGGCGTGCCGTGCATGCGGTCAATCTGGACGGCACATTCCTCGGCTGCCGCTACGCGATCGGCGCGATGCGCGCCAAGGGCAGCGGGTCGATCATCAATATCTCTTCTCGTTCCGGCCTTGTGGGGGTTCCGGCAGCGGCGGCCTATGCGTCGTCCAAGGCCGCCGTGCGCAATCACACCAAGTCGGTCGCGCTCTATTGCGCTGAACAGGGGCTGAACATCCGCTGCAATTCGATCCACCCGGCGGCGATACTCACTCCAATGTGGGAGCCGATGCTGGGTGACGGGCCGGACCGCGAGGCCCGAATGGCCGCTTTCGTGGCCGACACGCCGATGCGCCGCTTTGGCACGGTCGAAGAAGTCGCCGCCATTGCACTTCTGCTCGCCTCGGACGAGGCCGCCTACATGACCGGAACGGAGCTGACCGTCGACGGCGGGTTGCTGGCCGGCTCGGCCGCCGCTCCCAAGGCGGACTAAGCGCGGACCCGGCCGCCCTACGCACTTCCCAAAGGACCGAAACCATGACCGAACTTGTTCTGAACCCCGGCCTTGTACGCCAGATCCGCCTTGCCGGGCTTCTCTATCTCATCATCATCGTTGCCGGATTGGGTGCGGAACTCGGCTTGCGAGGCCCCTTGATCGATCTAGCAGATGCAGAAACCACAGCGACGGCCATCCTTGCCGCACCGGGCCAGTTTCGCTTGGCCATCGCCGCCGATCTGATCATGGCCCTTTGCGATGCGGGGCTGGCAATCCTGCTCTACCTGATATTTCGATCCGTCGCGCCGGGACTTGCGCTCTCCGCAATGGTGTTCCGCCTGATCCAGACCGTGCTGATTGCCGCCAACCTCATGGCCATGCAGGCCGCGTGGCTTCTGGTCTCAGGGGGCACCGAGGTTGCCGATGCAGAGGCACTGGCGCTGGTCTTCCTTGATCTGCACGGTCATGGTTATGACCTCGGCCTCGTTTTCTTCGGCGTGAACAGTCTGATCATGGGAATGCTCGTCTGGCGTTCGGGGGTCTTCGCGCGCGCCTTCGGCATTGGTCTCGCAGCGGCCGGTCTGATCTATCTCACGGGCAGCGCCCTGCGGTTCTTCGCGCCGGACCTCTCGGCCGCCTTCGCGCCGGCCTACGGCGTGACCATCCTGGCCGAAACGGCCTTCTGCCTTCGGCTGCTGCTTCAGAGGGCCAGGCCCTGAAGAGGAGCCGCCCGCGCTTGGGTCATCCACAGCAGCCCGAAGAGGAGCAGGCCAGCGGACAGCGCGGCAGCGGCGGTCCGGACCGAGTTCCAGAAGGTCCAGCGCGGCACGTAGCTCTGCAGCCAATAGTCCCGCGTTGCCTCGGAGCTCAGTTCCATCCCTGCCAGCGCCTGGTTCATCGGCACGTTGAAGGCGACCGTGACGCCGAAGCAGCCAAAGAGATAGACGACCGCCGCGAGTCCGATCAGCGTGGCCGCCGACCCGGAAAGCCCTATCCAGGCATAGCCTGCGATCAGGGCCGACACGGGCGCCATCCCGAGGAAAAGGGCCATGAAGACCCAGCGGAACACCTCGCGATGGTGCTGTCAGACCAATTCGAACTCGTCTCTACAAGGGCAGGATGGCTGCCCCTTATGCCGCGCCGAGTTGACGCCACTCGGCGAGAGCGGCGGCGCGGTTCTTCTTGAAATTTGCCCTCGTGTAGAAGCTGCGCTCCGAGTTGAAATGATTGAAGACCGAGGCGTGGACGGCGACGAACATCTGCAGACTTCGCAGTCGCCGAAAGCGTTGCATCGCCCGTTCTCGTCGCCGGAACGGCAGGTGCGAATTTTCAGCCCTGTTGTTCAGCCAGCGGCCTGTCTCATGCCGGTCCGCAGCTCCGACCTCCTTCAGCGCTGCGCCGTAGGATCGAAGCTTGTCTGTTACCAAAACGTGCGGCCGACCGTAGCGCTTCATTGATTTCCTTATGAATTTCAACGCGGCTTTCTTGTCCCTCGTCTTCGTTACAAAACTCTCCAGGACTTCGCCCTCGTGATCGACGGCGCGCCATAGGTAGTGGCGTTCGCCGCTGATCTTCACGAACATCTCGTCCAGGTGCCACTGCCACTGCGGACCCGAGCGCAGGCGCTCGGCGCGTTTCTTGCGGATCTCGGAAGCGAACATCGGGCCGAACCTGTTCCACCAGAACCGCACGGATTCATGGCTGATGTCGATCCCGCGCTCATGTAGCAGATCCTCGACATTTCTCAGCGACAGCGGGAAGCGAACGTACATCATGACTGCCAAGCGGATAATTTCGCGGCTCGTCTTGAAGTATTTGAAAGGGTCAGGTTTCGTCATCCCAAGTAGCTACTCAGACCCCTGCCCTGTCGCAAGCCAAGTTCTTCTGACATCACCCACCGGGCCGCATTCCTTCGAATCGCGACCGCAGACACCCCTCTGTGCTAGCATTAGCCATGAAAACGGTTGGCCGAGGTCGCATCGTGCTGTGGGAGGGGGCCAGTCTCTGGGCCTTCGAGGTGCCGCGCATGCCCACCGCCCCGCACAATACCCAGGCCCATGCCCACCATGCGCTACAGTTGACGTTCTCGGTCGGCGGGGCGTTTTCCTTTCTGGTCGAAGGGGACGTCGTTGATGGCCCCGCCGTGCTGATCGGGCCCGACGTGCCGCATGTCTACCGTGCCGAAGGACGCAACATCATCCTCTTCGCCGAGCCCGAAAGCCGGATCGGGACTGCACTGCTGCGCGATCTCGCAGGCCGCAGTCACATGCGGGCCGAACTGGGAAGGCTTTCGCATCTGGCCCCCTCGCTCAACGCGATCTGGGAGGAGCCGCGCCCGGATGACCACTACCTGGCAACGCTTGGTCGAGAGGTCGCCGCCCGCGCGACAAATTCCGAGGCTGTCGCGCCGGTGACCGACGCACGGGTCTTACGGGTGCTCAACCGGCTTGGAGGCGGTCCCGAGGAGGAGATGACAGCCGGCGCGGCCGCCGCGATCGCCTGCCTGTCGGAAAGCCGCTTCAGCCACTTGTTCGTGGACCAGGTCGGGCTGCCGTTCCGGACCTACTTGCTGTGGCGACGGCTGTCGATCGCGGTGCACCGGATGGCCGCTGGCGCCAGCCTGACGAGCGCCGCGCATGAGGCGGGCTTTGCCGATTCCGCGCATTTCAGCCGCACGTTCCTGCGGATGTTTGGGATACCGGCGTCGGTGCTGACCATGATCTGACGGCAGGATGCCAGCTCGCCGCCAGCAGTTCAGCTGTTTCGTTCAAGCACATCGACGGAAGCCCGCTTAGGGAAACAACGCGCCATCCACATTTCGGCAGCGATTGGATCTTGCCCATACCGAAAGGACACCACAGTGGCACTTCTTGTCGGACTGATACTCGCGCTCGGCGTCTCCCTCGGCGGAACGGCCGTTGGGCTCGACCGCGACCGCGCCTTCTACACCACCGTAGCGCTGGCGATCGGAACCTATTATCTGCTGTTCGCCGTGATGGGTGGGACAACGGTGGCCCTTGCGCAGGAGATCGCAGCCTATGCCGTTCTTGCGGTCGTCGCGATCCTCGGTTTCCACAGGAGCCTCTGGCTGGTTGCCGCCGCCCTCGCCGGTCACGGCGTCTTCGACATCTTCCACGCCAAGCTCATCGCCAACGACGGCGTGCCCGACTACTGGCCGGCCTTCTGCGCAAGCTACGATGTGACGGCCGGCATCTATCTGGCGTGGCTACTCTACCGCAGGTCAAGATCAGCCCCGATGCCGCCGGGCGGTCGATCGATCCGTTTCCACGTGCAGTCTGAACTCGATGCGGCAGCCGAAGCCACCAGCGCGGAAGCCGAGTTCAGCAGGCTGGAGCGCGCTCACGTCCTGTCTCAGGCCTCGACACGAGAGCATGTCCGCGTTCACTGGCACATGCTGAACTGGGGCCGCCGGCAGCACGACCGGAGAGAGATCGCAGGACAGCTGTTGCGTATCGTAGGGGCTGCGACCAAGACTGCCTTTGGGCTGGTGCCGATCGGCAATA
The DNA here is from genome assembly GCA_030428915.1 of Alphaproteobacteria bacterium. GTDB lineage: Bacteria > Pseudomonadota > Alphaproteobacteria > Rhodobacterales > Rhodobacteraceae > Albidovulum. The sequence goes on from JAUIDM010000151.1 coordinate 6,080, forward strand.
CAGGTGGTGCGAACGTCAGCCCGGTGAAGCCGATGCCGGTGCCGCGCGACCTCGCCGCGATCCTTGCAGGCGCGGAGCCGGCACGCGAGCATCCTTCCGCGGAGCCTAGCGCGCCCGCTGCGGAGTGAGACACCGACCCTGTGCCGGCGACCGACGAAGGGTCCACCCCAACGCTCAGGCCCCGTTCTGCCCGTCTGACAGAACCGCAGTCCGCTCGCCCTGCCACGCGGGACGCGACTAATCCTGACCCGGGCCTAGTTTCAGCGCCGCCGCCGGCAACCCGAACACGCGCACGAAGGTGCGGCTGAAATGCGCTGAATCGGCGAAGCCGGCGCCATGGGCAGCCTCCGTCAATCGGCTACCCTCCGATAGTAGCGCGACTGCCAGCGACATCCGCCGCCAGAGCTGGAAGGTGCGGAAAGGCAATCCCACCTCTTCGACGAACAGGTGGCTGAAGCGGCTTTCCGACAGGCAGGCGACTCCCGCGGCTTCAGAAAGGGTCATCGCGGTGGCCTCCGGATCCTTCAACCGGTCGATCACCCTCTGGATCCGGTTGTCGATACCGGAATGATGATCGGCTCGCGCCGCGTCAAGCAGGCTTGCCAGAAGTCCTTGTCCCAGCGCGACGAGTTCGAGGTCAGTCGGGGCAGGCCGGTCCCAGATATGCGCAAGTCGCGACTCACGCCCAGGCAGGCCGGGCAGCGGAAGGGCGGGCCTGCCATCTAGCAATGCTTTCAGACGTGCGCCCATCCTGCTTTCCGGGTCAACGAAGATCAGGGCAATACGCCCCCGCGGTTCGATAGCATGCGGCACGTCGGGCGCGGTGAGGATGACCGGGCCCGGAATTAGACCGTCGGCCGTTCTGATGCCGACGTCGCCGCCGGCTGAGAGGGTCAGCTGGACCGCATGGTGGGCGTGCATTCGGTTGGAGCGGCCCTCGTGGTCCGCAAGCACGTCGAAGGCCCAAAGGCTCCCACCCTCCCACAGGACGATCCGCCCATCCTTCGTGACTTTCGAGACCACGGCCCCAGCCCTCCGCCATGCCACAGGGCAAGAATAGCAGTTTCGTTCAAGCGAAGCATCCGCGCCCTGCGTATCTGGCCGCAAGAAAACCTGAACCGGAGACCAAAGATGTCCTTGCCAATTGCCCGACGCGCTATCCTTGTGACCCTTGCCTCGCTGGCCGCGCCGAACACTGTTGTTGCCGGCCTGTTCTCCGGCGAGTTGCCGGCCGACCTTGAGCTCTCGTTCGAAAGACGGACCGAGGCGGGTCTCTACACCGCTGCTCTCGTCCCGGTCGCACCTCCCGTGAAGATTGGCCGGATGCATGCCTGGAGTGTCCACCTGACCGATTCCAGGGGCCGGGCCGTCGATGGCGCCGACATCGCTGTAGATGGCGGCATGCCCCAGCATGGCCACGGCCTGCCGACGGCACCCGTCGTTACGCAAAGGCTGGGAGACGGCAGGTATCTCGTCGAAGGCATGAAGTTCAACATGCGAGGCTGGTGGGAAATCAACCTTGGAATCAGGGCCCCGGCCGGTTCCGACAGCGTCACCTTCAACCTCATTCTTTGACACCGACCCCTGCCACCGGTCGGCGGCTTGCGCCGGTCGACATGCGCTCGGCAAGAAAACCCGCTTGCGAAGAAACAACCGCGAAGGAACCCGATCATGACATTTAGCCTCGCCAACCCCAGCCGCCGTTTCCATGCGGCACAGCCGATCTCCGTCTTGCGCGACCGGCTTCGGGCGCGCGTTACTCAGGTCGCCATCGATCGTTTGGACGACCAAACGCTTTGCGACATCGGGTTGCCGACTCGGCGAGAACGTCCCTTGCCACGTCACGAGGCGGCCGCCCGACTCGCCCTGATGTCGTGCCGCTGAGCGGCGACCACCACCCCGGCGCAACCCCAAAAAGGAAAACAAGACATGCTGCACGACGTGATCATCCTTGGAGGCGGCTACGCCGGCATGGCCGCCGCGCTCCAGATCGCAAGGGCCCGGCGGAGGGTTCTGGTCATCGACACCGGTCAGCGCCGGAACCGCTTTGCCGCCCATTCCCACGGCTTCATCGGGCAGGACGGCAGCGATCCGGCCGAGATCGCACGACAGGCGCGCGACCAGATCCTCGCCTATCCCACGGTGACATGGATCAGGCAGGAGGCCATCGCCGCCCGACCGGACGCGCGGGGCTTCGTCGTCACGCTCGACGACGGCACGGAACAGGTCGGGCGACGCCTCATCCTTGCTCCGGGGGTGCGGGACACTCTACCCGACGTGCCGGGTCTGCAGGGGCGCTGGGGCAGAAGCGTCTTTCACTGCCCCTATTGCCACGGCTATGAACTGGACGGCCCGCTCGGGGTCTTGGCAACGGGACGCGGGGCGCTGACTCAGGCGCTTCTTCTGTCGGATTGGGGTCCGGTGACCCTGTTTCTCAACAAGGCGTTCGAGCCTGATCCGGATCAGCGCCGGCGGCTTGAAGCGTGCGGAGTCAGCACCGAGAACGCCGCCTTGAGCGAAATCCGCGGGCGATCGGATGTCGTCCTTGCCGATGGAAGAGTGATCGTGCTGTCGGGGCTTTTCGTGATACCCCGGGTGCAGCCCGCCTCGCCCCTGTTCGCGGATCTCGGCTGCGAGCCGGACGAAGGCCCGCAGGGCAGCTTCATCCGCACCGATGCCCTGAAGCAGACAACCATTTCCGGGGTCTTCGCCTGCGGTGACGCTGCTCGATCTTCGCACTCCGTGTCCATGGCGGTCGGTGATGGAGCGCTTGCGGGACAGTCAGCGCACCGATCGCTTGACTTCGACTGACCTTCGGCACCCTGCATCGATCGCCGCAAGGCCCAGCCCCGACCGGGGAAGGCAGTGGGGAAATCGCCTGCGGGAAGATCCCTTCGTTCCGAGGCTGCGGAAACCGCAGAATAGCAGTTTCGTTCAAGCGCAGACCTTCCCCCGACCGTATGTCGCGGCATCCACACATCCACTGCAAGGAGACTGCCCCATGAAAGCCCTTTCCGCCCGTCGCGCCATCCTGCTCGGGATCCCCGCGCTCGTCATCGCCGCCGGCATGGCCGGCGCCGCCTGGATGATGCATATTCCGGCCGACCTCGACCTTGCCCGCGAGAAGGCGACCGCGTCGGGCCATTACATCGCGGCCATCGCCCCTGAACAGGAGCCGGTTTCCGTCGGTCCGATGCACGCCTGGATCGTGACGATCACCGAGCCGGGAGGCAGCCCCGTGGACAGCGCGCGCATCAGCATCGACGGCGGCATGCCCCAGCACGGCCACGGCCTGCCGACCTCGCCCGCCGTGACCCGCGAATTGGGCGCGGGGCGCTACCTCGTCGAAGGGGTCAAGTTCAACATGTCGGGCTGGTGGGAGTTCAAGGTGGGGATTCAAGGCCCGGCCGGATCCGACGCCGCTACCTTCAACCTCGTGCTCTGAGGCAACCGATGCGCCGTTTTTCCATTCTGGCAACCACGGTCCTGGCCCTCGCGGGTGTCGCCGCAGGACATTTCTATCACGCCGCGCAACCTGCTTTGTCAGGGGAAGAGATGGCGCTCGCAAGTTCGCTGTCGCTTGCCGCGCTGCCGCCCTTGG
>JAUIDM010000530.1 GCA_030428915.1 Alphaproteobacteria bacterium
CTGGTGGGCGCGACGTCCGAGCGGCGTTCGGCACTTGGCGTCTGGATGATGGCGCTTGCCATCGCCGTGGCGGGCACGCAGGGCGCTGTCCACGCCGGATGGATCAGTTTCGACGCGCATCGCTTCTTGGCAGGCGATTTGCCGGTCTTGGCCATTGTGGCAGGCGGGCTTCTCTTCGGTACGGGTATGGTGCTGACGCGCGGTTGCGCCTCTCGGCTGACGGTGCTCGCAGGCACCGGCAACCTGCGCGCGCTGACGGTCCTCGTCGTTTTCGCCATTGCCGCCCATGCGACGCTGAAGGGCGTTCTGGCGCCCCTGCGCACGGCGCTCGGCGGCTACACGGTCCCACTCGGCGATGCGGTGTCGCTTGCCAACCTGCCCGGAGGAGCGGCCCTTTGGGCGACGTTCCTCGCGGCGGTGGCATTCGCATATGCATTGCGATCCGGCAACGGCCCGACCGTCCTTCTCGGTGCGGCGCTGATCGGGGCGCTTGTGCCCCTCGCCTGGATCGGTACAGGCTTCGTGCTGTTCGACGAATTCGACCCGATCGCTTTCGAGAGCCTCTCCTTCACATCGCCCGCCGCCGAGACCCTGTTCTGGACCGTCGCCTCCAGTTCGATCCCGGCGGGCTTCGGCACCGGCCTGATCGGTGGCGTCATCGCCGGAGCCGCCGCGTTATCACTCATCGCCGGCCGCTTCCGCTGGCAGAGCTTCACCTCTCCGCGCGAGACTGGACGCTATCTTGCCGGCGCGGCCCTGATGGGCGTGGGCGGTGTGCTGGCAGGTGGCTGCACGTTGGGCGCGGGCCTTGCGGGCATCCCGACGCTGTCCGTCGCCGCGATCTTGGCGCTTCTTGCCATCGTCGCGAGCGCGCGGCTGGCAGACAGAGTGCTTAGTGCATCCCCTTCCGGATCCGCCGTATCAGCAGCCACACCAGCAGAATGACGGCAGGCGTAAGAAACGCCGTCATCAGCCCCTTGGACAGGCCCAGCGGCTCGGCCACCGGATAGGCAGCATAGGCGGCAAGGTTGACGGCATAGTAGCTGATCGCCACGACCGAGAGCCCCTCGACCGTATGCTGAAGCCTCAGCGCCAGGTCGGCGCGCCGGTCCATACTTTCCAGGAGCTTCTGGTTCTGCGCCGATCGTTCGACATCGACACGGGTCTGCAGCAATTCGGCCGCGCGCTCAGCCCGCTCGGCCATTTGCTCCAGCCGCCTTTCGGCTGACTTGACGGTCCGCATTGCCGGATCGTAGCGGCGCATCATGAATTCGGCAAAAGTCTGTCGGCCATTGAACCGCGTCTCGCGCAAGATCTGAACGCGCTGGTTGACCAACGCCTCATACGCCCCTGCCGCGCCAAACCGGAAGGCATGGCGAACCGCCTGCGCCTCCAGCGCGGCCGAGATTTCCAGAAGCTCATGCAGCGTATCCTCGGCCTCGCGGTCCTTGAGCGACATCGTCGCCACAAGGTCCGAAAGCTTCGGGTCGAGCGCGTTCAGATGGCGGTTCAGCTCCCGCGCCCGCTCAAGGCCCAGCATCGACATCGCCCGATAAGTCTCGATCTCGCAGAGCCGTTGCACGATCCGACCGATGCGACGCGCACCGGTGCCGGGGCGGGCAAAGATCGCAAAGCGCATCTGCCCCGCCGGATCGATCTGGAAATCGCCGGCGATGATCGCGGCTTCATCCAGAACCCAGGAACAGGCGAGGCTTTCGGGTACGAACCAGTCCTCCAGCCGCGCTTTGACCGCGTCAAGATCCTCCGGCAACAGCTCCACCCGGATCAGGATCGCGGCAATACGCTTGCCCGGCGCCTCGGCCATCCAGTCGGCAGGATAGACCTCAGCCTCGGCCGGATTGAAGGCACGTTCGCCGACACCCTTGCCGAAAGCGGAATAGGTCACAAACTCGGTATGGCTTTCCCATTTCAGATCGTGGCGCCCGATGCGCGCGGCGTGATG
>JAUIDM010000531.1 GCA_030428915.1 Alphaproteobacteria bacterium
CACGCGTTCGGGTGAGATGCCGAAGGCGGCGGTCTTGTCTGCGGCGGTAGAGACGGCGGCGAACTGTGCGCCGGGATCAGCAACCTTAGCCGCCATCCAGTCCCGCGCGGTTTCAGCGTTGGTCATCGTCTCGATGGTTGTGAACGTCTTCGAGGCGACCACGATCAGCGTCGTGGCAGGGTCAAGCCCCGACAGCACGTCATGCACATGCGCGCCATCGACGTTTGAGACGAAATGCGCGCGTGGCCCGTCGGTGTATGGAGAAAGCGCCAAGGCCGCCATGGCGGGGCCAAGATCGGACCCGCCGATGCCGATATTGACCACGTCGGTGATGCGCCCACCCTGCCCCGTGATGCGCCCTTCGCGGATATCTCGGGCAAAAGCCTCCATCCGCGCATGGGTTGCTCGGACCTCGGGCATCACGTCGATGCCGTCGACCACCACCGAACCGTCCAGGTTACGAAGCGCCGTGTGCAGGACCGCCCGGTCCTCCGTTTCATTGATCTTCTCGCCCGCAAACATCGCATCACGTCGGCTCGCCAGATGCGCCGCCTCCGCCAGCCGGATCAGAAGGTCGCGGGCATGGGGGTCGATCGACGTCTTCGAATAATCGAAATAGAGACCGTCGGCGGCAATCGAGAAGTTCTCCGCCCGTCCTTCGGTCCGGAACAGATCGAGGATCAAGCGGTCGGTATGGGCTTCACGGTGAAAGCGCAGGTCTTCCCAAAGGCTCATGGTCACTCCGGAGGATCAGGGGGCCCAGTGGACCGTCGCATTGGCAAGGACTGTGGCGACCGGCGCCTCCTCGGGCGGCAGGCTTTCGGCCCGCTCGACGGCCGCGCGTTTCTCTGCCCCGGTCAGGACGATATGACACGCCATCGCATCGGCCAGCACACGGGCCGACAGCGTCACCCGCGGTTCGGCCGCACCGGGCGCGCGCATCGAGATCAGGAGCGGGGCATCGGCGGCCAAAGCCTCTGCCAGCCGGTCCGCGCCGGGAAAGAGAGAGGCCGTGTGCATATCCGCCCCCATGCCAAGAAGAAGCACGTCGATCGGCAGGCAGGGCTCGATGGCGGCGGCCAGCGCCTCCACCGCTTCTTCGGGCTCAGGGGTGTCGGCGTAAAGCGGCAGGAAAGTCGCAGCGGCGGCGTGCCCCGTCAGCAGGCGGCGTTTCAACAGCCGCGCGTTGGAGCGTTCATGGCTTTCCGGCACCCAGCGTTCATCATTGAGAAAGACGGTCACCCGGTCCCAATCGAGTTTCACGCCCGAAAGCACATCGAAGACAGGGCCGGGCGTGGTACCACCTGGCACGCAAAAGCTCGCGTGGTCATTCTGGCGCAAGGCCGCTGCCAGTTCGCTTGCAAGAACATCGGCCAGATCGAACATCATCAGTTCGGAATCGGGGTATTCGATAAAATTCATTCGCGGATCTCCCGCCACCTCCGGCCATCCCTGTGCAGGAGCATAAGTGCATCTTCCGGCCCCGACGAGCCCGGATCGTAGCCCTTGGGCCGGTCGCCCCGCGCCTCCCATGCCGCGATGATCGGATCGGTCCAGGCCCAGGCGGCCTCCACCTCGTCACCGCGCATGAAGAGCGTCTGGTTGCCTCGGATCACATCCATGATCAGCCGTTCATAGGCATCGGGAATGTCCGCGCCGTCCTCGCCCAGGGCCTCGGCAAAGGACATGTCGAGCGGAACCTCGGTCAGGCGCATCCCGCCCGGCCCCGGCTCCTTGATCATGACGGAAAGGTTCATCCCCTCGTCCGGTTGCAGCCGGATCGCCAACACGTTCTCGCGCCAGCCCTCCTCATCGCCGAAGATCGAATGCGGCACTTCCTTGAAGACGATGGCGATCTCTGATGCCCGTCCGCGCAGCTTCTTGCCGGTGCGCAGGTAAAAGGGCGTGCCCTTCCAGCGCCAGTTTGCGATATGTGCCTTGAGCGCGATATAACTTTCGG
>JAUIDM010000532.1 GCA_030428915.1 Alphaproteobacteria bacterium
CGCTGCTGTCCGACGCCGACAACATCACCGCAGCCGGAAGCCTTCTGAAGTCCCGCCTTGCGCACAGGACGTCCCGGGAAGAGATTTTCACCACCATCCATGCGCTCCGAAATCAGGGACTTTCCTGAAGCGAGATCGGGCGGCGAACAGGGTTTCCGCGTCGCAGCATCGCGAAATGGCTGCAGTTCGAAACACCACCGGACCGCAGGCGGGCCGCTTTGAAGCCGAGTTCGCCATGGTATTTTGAAGAGTTCCTGAGCCAAAGCTGGAAGGAGGGCATTCGAACTGGCAGCGCCCTTTTCAGTCTGATCCAAGAGCGTGGTTACGAGGGGAGCCAGTCGCATTTGCAGCGGCTGCTGGCGGGTTGGCGCAGAGCCGAACAGCAAGCGAGCGATCCCAAGGTAGAACACAAGATCCTGGAGCCGGTGCGGGACCCGGAAACGGGGCACGCGATCTCCCCGGTCATCGCGGCCGCGCTGTGCATCAAACCGCGCGGCAAGCTCACCTCGGATCAGGCGCGTAAAGTCGATGCTCTCAAGACCCGCTCTCCCGCCTTCGTATCGATGCGCAGCCTCGCCATGCGGTTCAACGGTATCATGCGTGGGCGCGACGCAGGCCCGCTCCCTGCATGGATCGACGACGCAATCGAAACCGAGTTGGTGCCGATCGTGCGCTTTGCCCGCACATTGAACCGGGACTTCGATGCGGTCAAAAACGCGATTGAGATGCCTTGGAGCAACGGCCAGGCGGAAGGCCAGATCAACCGCCTGAAAACCCTCAAACGCGCCATGTACGGTCGGGCCGGCCCAGAATTGTTGCGGGCAAGAATGCTACCGTTTGACCACACAAAGTGAGGCAGAGCCGAATTAAGGGCAACGCGACAGCTACAAAAAACGCCCGCGCTGATGCCTGGATCAACCGGAACGTCGGACGCGTTGCTATGCGCCTTTCTGTCCTTGGATATAGCGAACAGCAACTGCCTTTCACAGATGTCAGATTCCGCAACCCGATGCCGAAATGCTATTGCCCGCGGGCAGGTGCGACGATTGCGCTCGGCAACTTTCTTGCGCTTGGGCTTGTCGTACCAACGGTCCCGCTCGGATTATTTTTCTTCGATCCCGGCGAGGGCAACCTCGACATGACTCTGATGATGAGACCGCCCCCGTGACACTCCAAATCGGACATTGGCCATCGGCCAAAGAAAGCTACCTCGATCGATTGGCAAGACCTTCGGTCCAAGCGGTCAAAAGTATCGCCGCGGATTGAGCTCCTGGATCGACATGTCCTAGAACGCGCTCACCGAGCTTCTTCGACCTTCCCTTCGAGCTCATCATGCCGGCCGTTTTGGCTGTGCCCGCTCGCGCTGCTTGGCTGGCAGCGCTTAGGCAGCGCGCAGTCGAGGCGCCTTGGCGCGCCTCGACAAGGGCCGCGTCCGCGGCCGGACGCCAGACGTCGAGCATAGTTTTTTCACCTGGTGTTGTCTGTCCCCGTGTCGCTATGCCCCTTGCCATGCCGTCGAGCCACCCGGCCAGGGCCATCGCATCCAGGTTCAGCCGGTCGGCGACGGCCTGCCCGGCGGACTTGAACCCAGAGGCGTAGAGCGGCCCGGCCGAGGCGCCGACAGCATCGAGGAACGCATCGGCGATCTGGTCGCAAAGCTCCGTGATTGTCCTGTCGCGCTCTTCGACGGAGAGCGCGTCCAGAACCGCCTTCCAGCCGGTTTCCATCGTGATGCCGTGATCCCCGTCGCCGATCTGGCCATCGAGCGCGCAGAGCTCGTCGCGGGCGGCAAAGATCGCGTCGGCCCCGGCCCGCATCATCGCCCGGAATGCGTCCGGCCCGATGTCGCCCCCGGCCTTCAAAGCGCTGCGGTCGATGGACCGCGAACCGCGCGAACCGACTTTGGAGCGTGACCGGTTCAGGCGTGTACCTTCGGCCACCGTCGATTGCCCGACC
>JAUIDM010000152.1 GCA_030428915.1 Alphaproteobacteria bacterium
GAGGCCGTGAAACGCATTGTGCGGCAGGTCGGGATCGAAGAGATCGGAAAGAAGCCCGAAGTGACCGTCGTCACCAGCCGTCTGACCGCCGAATAGAGGGGGCTGCGACCGCGACCGGCTGCCGGTCTATCTCGAGTCCACCAATGCGCGGAACCTGACGGTCTATCAGCGTTACGGCTTTGAACTCCTGGCGGAAGTGCGGCTGGAGGGGACGCCCGCGCGGTATCCCATGGTGCGGCGGGCCAGATAGCGGCGAATTCCGACATTGCAGATGTCGATAAGGGGCAAGACCTGCGGCGCGGTGCCGGGTCTGCTGCTGGAAAGTCCGGGAGGAAACCGATGCCCCATGCCGCGCGCGACCTGATCGATCTAGAGACCCATCCGATCCACCAGACCGGACCCGGCCGCGACGCGCTGGTCGCGCGGATACGCGCCGAGCTGGAGCGCGATGGCTGCGCGGTGGTCAAGGGCTTCCTGACGCAAGCCGGAATCGCCGCGCTGACGGCCGAGGCCGACGCAGTGGCCGACCGGGGGCATCGCAGCTTCAACCGCACCAATGCCTATTTCACCAAGGACGACCCGAGCCTGCCGGAGGACCACCCGAAACGGCGCTTCTTCGACCGCTCGAACGCGTTCATCCCGGCTGACAACTTCGCCCATCACGGACCGCTGCGCACGATCCATGACAGTGCCGGGTTCGACAGTTTCATCCAGGATTGTCTGCAGGAGGAGAAGTTCCACCGCTACGCCGATCCCTTGGCCGATGTGATCGTCAACATGGCCGAGGAAGGGGCGGGCTTTCCCTGGCACTTCGACACCAACAATTACACGGTCACGCTGGCGATCCAGAATGCCGAGGAAGGTGGCGCCTTCGAATATGCGCCGCGCATCCGCGAGGGGGACGAGAATTTCGACGAGGTCGCGCGTGTGCTCGACGGAACGTCCGGCAGGGTCAAGGTGCTGCATCTCGAACCCGGCGACCTTCAGATCTTCCGCGGGCGCTATTCGCTGCACCGCGTCGCGCCGCTGAAAGGGCCGCGCCGCCGCTATGTGGCGATCTTTTCCTATGTGGAAGAGCCGGGGATGGTCGGCGCCCCGGAACGCACGATGCAGCTTTACGGCCGCACCCTGCCCATTCATCACGAACGGGCCGGGCAGCGGGCCGACAGCTATATCGACTGAACCGCTTCGGGGTCGGGTCCATGTTCTGACAGGACGGAACCGCGGAACGCTGCCGCCGGTAGCGCTTCGCGTTTACATCGGATCAGAATTCGAACCTTTTTCGTACGAATTCTGATACCTGTTACATCACCCAAAACCCGGAACGCTTCAGGCGTCTTCGGATTTCAGGCCGCGCATCAGGAAATCGGGCACATGGTCGCCCATGCCGACGACCGGCGGGTCGCGATCGTCGCGGCGGCGGTCGCCCTTGCGGCTGTCGCGCCGGTCCTGCCGGGGCTCTGGCTTGCGTTCGGGTTTTTGCTCTGGCGTGACCGGTGTCTGGGTCTCTTGCGTCGGCTCGGGCTGGGAAGCGGCGGAACGCGTCGCCTCGACCGGAGTCATGGACGCTTCCTCGCCATGCGGCTTTACCGGGCGCGAACGCCGGTCGTCACGCTCGCGCGGCCCGCGTCCGCGCCCCTTGGACTTGCCGTCATCCTTGCGTGGCGCGCGCTGAGCCGCTTCGCTCAATTCGAAGCCTTCGGGCGCGTCGACACGCGGCAGGGACTGTTTCACGAGGCTTTCGATGGCGTCGAGGTATTTCTTGTCGGCGGGCGTCGCGATGGTGACGGCCACGCCCTTCCGGCCTGCGCGGCCCGTGCGGCCGATGCGGTGGACGTAATCCTCGGCATGACTCGGCACGTCGAAGTTGAAGACGTGGGACACAGCGGGAATATCGAGCCCGCGCGCCGCAACGTCGGAGGCGACGAGGAAGCGAAGCGAGCCGTCGCGGAACCCGTCGAGGGTCTTCATCCGCTGGCTCTGATCCAGATCGCCATGGATGGGCGCGGCGTTGAACCCGTATTTCTTCAGCGACTTGGCGAGGATGTCGACCTCAGTCTTGCGGTTGCAGAAGAGAATTGCGTTCGTGCAGGCCTCACCTTCGGCCTCGATCACCGCGCGCAGCAGCTCGCGCTTGGCCTTCGCTGACTGATCCTTTCGGGCGGGCGTGATTTCCAGCAGTCGCTGCTCGATCGTTTCCGACGTTGTCGCCTGACGCGCCACCTCGATCTTGGCCGGGGCATGCAGGAACGTATTGGTGATGCGCTCGATCTCGGGCGCCATGGTGGCCGAGAAGAACAGCGTCTGGCGGGTGAAGGGCGTGAGTTGGAAGATCCGCTCGATATCCGGGATGAAGCCCATGTCGAGCATCCGGTCGGCCTCATCCACCACCATGATCTGCACGCCGGTCAAAAGCAGCTTGCCGCGTTCGAAGTGGTCCAGAAGGCGGCCCGGCGTGGCGATCAGCACGTCGACGCCACGGTCGATCAGCTTGTCCTGTTCAGCAAAGGACACGCCGCCGATCAGCAGCGCCTTGGTCAGCTTGGTGTGCTTGGAATAGATGTCGAAGTTCTCGGCCACCTGTGCGGCGAGTTCCCGTGTGGGGGCGAGCACCAGCGAACGCGGCATGCGCGCCCGCGCGCGGCCACGCCCCAGAAGCGTGATCATCGGCAGGGTAAAGGAAGCGGTCTTGCCGGTTCCGGTCTGGGCGATGCCCAGCACGTCCTTGCCTTCCAGCGCATGCGGGATTGCGCCTGCCTGGATCGGGGTGGGGGTTTCATAGCCGGCTTCGGCAATGGCTTGCAGGACCTTGGGGTCCAGCTTCAGGTCGGTAAATTTTGTCATCAGCGTCCATGGATTGCGGTGTCGGACCGCAGGGTAAAGGGACGCGACTTCCAGGCGCCCCGGCGAGTGCCCACCGGATGTGGGTGGACCGGCCCTACTGCAAAATAGGCATGAGGTCAATTGCCCGGGCCACCATAGGCAGGGTAGGGTGATCGCAAGACCAACGGGGCAGGCCTTGGACATCCACGTCATCAATCTCGCCCGCCGGCCCGACCGGTTGGCCAGCATGGCCGCGCAGCTTGACCGACTGGACCTGCGCTGGTCCCGCGTCGAGGCGATTGACGCGGGCGAGGGCGGACGCGGGCTTCGGGCCGATTTCGGGCGCGGGCTGAAGGCGCGGGCTTTTCCCGCGACGCGGGGCGATTTCGCCTGTTCGCTGACCCATCAACGGCTCTGGCGGCAGATCGCCGAAAACGGGCGTCCAGCGGTCGTGCTGGAGGATGACGCCATCCTGTCAGACAAATTCGCGGCACTCATGACCTCTGATCTGGGCGGGCTGATGCGGCGCCACGATATGGGGGTGCTGAAGCTGGAATTCTGGCCCGGGCCGCAGAAAAGCCGCCGCTTTCCGGCGGGCGAGCCGATCGGGCCGGTGCTGGGCGAAATCCGGCTATACCGGATGCACTCGTCCTTCCTCGGGACCTGTGGCTACGTCATCACGCCAGAGGGCGCGCGGCTGATGACGGACCGGTTCGGGCGTCTGAAAGTGCCCGTCGATCACGCGCTTTTCGGGCGTGAGGCGTCGATGGGGTTCCGCCTGCTGCGTCCCGGTTTCCTCAATCCGGCGCCAATTCTGCATGATGTGGGGCAGTTCGGGTCGGATATCGGCGCGGAACGGTCCGAAGACGTACCGCGAACCTTCGCACGCCGCCTGCGCGACTGGCAGGTGCGCTGGCGGCTGGCACGCGAGATTGCGGCGGGACGCGCAGAGCGGGTGGAGATGCGCTGGTCCGGCGCGATTGACCCGCCGCGGGCGGGGTGATCCAATCGGGGGGCGAACAGCCAACCGAACCAGAAAGGGAGACGCGCCATGATAGAGCAACACGGATCGGCCATCTGGAAAGGCAGCCTGAAAGAGGGCGGCGGAACCGTGACGACGAAAAGCGGCGCCCTGTCGGGGTTGGACTACACGTTCGCGACCCGGTTCGAGGGCAAGAAGGGCACCAATCCCGAGGAACTGATCGGCGCTGCCCACGCGGCCTGCTACGCGATGTTTCTTTCGGCCCTGATGAGTGGGGAAGGCATCACGCCCGAAGCGGTCGAGGCGACATCGACGGTCTCGCTTGATCCGTCGACCGAAGGAAGCCCGACAGTGACCAAGGCGCATCTCGACGTGACGGTGAAGGCCGGCGCGCCAGAGGACAAGCTGCGTGATCTGGCCGAAAAGGCGAAGGCGGGCTGTCCGATCTCGAAGCTTTTGAAGGCCGAGGTCACGATGGATCTGACGATCGGATAGGCCGGTCAGCCCCGCACGGGATTGAGGCGGGGAACGGGGCGGTAGCCTGCATGCAGGACGGCCACGATGGGCGCGGGGGTGCAGACGGTGACCGCATCACGCGGCAGCGGTCGGGGCGGCAGGTAACCACCCGGCGTCCAGACCCGCAATGCGCCCTCCAAGACCAGCGCTGCCTGTCCGTCCTCCAGGATCATCGTTCCGTCCGGCAAGTCCGCAGGGTTCGCCTGGTGCCGGATCTGTTGCCGCGTCCGGCTGTCCACCCGATGGGCGTGCAGCACCCTGTCAATTGCCGCGAAACCGTCCACGGGGCCATGGACACTGTCCCAAGCCGCCCGGAACCTCAGATAATCCTCGCGCCGGCATTCGCCGCAGGGGCGGTGGCCCGCCGCCAGAGCGCAGGGTTCGTCGAAGAAGAAAAGTTCGGTGTAGTATGGGCCGGGACGCATGACTTCGCGCTTGCGGCCCTTGAACGACAGACGGCATGTCACCCAATGCGGGTGTTTCCAGCGTGCCCGGCCAAGCCCCTGTTCGGCATCATGCAGGATACCGCGATTGCCCGTCCAGTCTCCGCGCCAGGCCTCGGCCACGATCTCTCCGGTCGGGCGGACGCGGTTCTGAAGGGTCACACCATCATTTCCTTGGTCGCGGACAGCTTCAACGCCGGATGGTCCCGCTCGACGCGGTCAATATCCCACTGAAGCCGAGTCAGGAAAACGATGTCGCCGTCATGGTCATGGGCGATATGGCCCTTGTTGGCGTTGACGAACTTGTCGACCTCCGCCTTCGGCCCCGTCACCCAGCGCGCCGAGGTGAACTGAGAACTCTCAAACCGCACGGGCAGCGAATATTCCAGCTCGATCCGGCTGGCCAGCACCTCGAATTGCAGCGCGCCGACGACGCCGACGATAAAGCCCGAACCGATACTCGGCTTGAAGACCTTCGCGGCCCCTTCCTCGGCGAACTGCATCAGCGCCTTTTCCAGATGCTTGGCCTTCAAGGGATCGCCCGCGCGCACGGATTGCAACAGTTCCGGCGCGAAACTGGGGATGCCGGTGAAGCGCAGTGCCTCGCCTTCCGTCAGCGCGTCGCCGATGCGTAATTGACCGTGGTTCGGGATGCCGATGATATCGCCCGCCCAGGCCTCTTCCGCCAGTTCGCGGTCGGCAGCGAGGAAGAGAACGGGGTTGGAGATCGCCATGGGCTTTTTCGAGCGGACATGCAGAAGCTTCATGCCCCGCTCGAAATGTCCCGACGCAAGGCGGACGAAGGCCACCCGGTCGCGGTGCTTGGGGTCCATGTTGGCCTGAACCTTGAAGACAAAGCCTGCGACTTTGCCTTCCTCGGGTGCGATTTCGCGCTCGGCGGCGTTCTGCGGCTGCGGTTCGGGGCCGTAATCGCCGATGCCCTTCATCAATTCCTTGACCCCGAAGGAGTTGATGGCCGATCCAAACCAGATTGGCGTTAGGTGCCCTTCAAGGAAGCTCTGCCGGTCAAAACCCGGCAAAAGCTCACGCGCCATCTCCAACTCCTCGCGCAGTTTTTCAAGCTGCGCGGCGGGGACATGGTCTGCCAGTTTCGGGTCGTCCAGGCCTTCGATCTTGATCGACTCGGCCACCCGGTTGCGGTCGGCCCGGTCCATAAGCTCCAGCCGGTCGTGCAGGATGTCGTAGCAGCCGAGGAAATCGCGACCCATGCCGATGGGCCAGCTGGCCGGTGTCACGTCGATGGCGAGGTTTTCCTGGATCTCGTCGATGATCTCGAACGTGTCGCGCGCCTCGCGGTCCATCTTGTTGCAGAAGGTCAGGATCGGCAGATCGCGAAGCCGGCACACCTCGAAAAGCTTGCGAGTCTGGCTTTCGACGCCCTTGGCCCCGTCGATCACCATGATCGCGGCATCGACGGCGGTCAGCGTCCGGTAGGTGTCCTCGGAAAAGTCGCTGTGGCCCGGCGTGTCGACCAGATTGAAGCGGTAGGTGCCGAAATCGAAGGACATGGCCGAGGCCGAGACCGAGATGCCCCGGTCCTGTTCCATCTTCATGAAGTCCGATCGTGTGCGCCGCGCCTCGCCCTTGGCGCGCACCTGTCCGGCCATCTGGATCGCGCCGCCGAACAGCAGGAACTTTTCGGTCAACGTGGTCTTGCCCGCATCGGGATGCGAGATGATGGCAAAGGTGCGCCGCCGGGCAATCTCGGCGGGAAGGGGCGGGCGGTTTGAAAGCGTGTCGGCCATGGCGCCCCTATAGCGGGACACCGTGGCCGCTGCAATCTCAGCCGATGCGCGCGGGGCCGGGCCGCACGATCAGCAGGTCGCAGGGCGGCTCGCGCATCAGCATCGTGGTCACGCTGCCGAGAACGGCCCGCGAGAGCGCGCTGCGGCCATGTGCACCCACGGCGATCAGATCGGGGCCGTCCTTGGCAATGGCCTGCGTCAGTTCGCTCTGGACGGCCCCGTCCGTAAGGCGGATCGGAAGCACGTCGGCGCCGATCGCGAAATGCGTCCGCCAATCGGCTTCCGTCGTCTCGGCCTCGTGCAGGAAGGCCGGTATCTGGTCCCCGGGCACCAGGCCACGGAACGGCACATGGTAGACATGCAGCCCGTCATGCCGCGCCTCGGGGGCAAGGGACATGGCGGTCTTTGCGGCGGCGGCAGAGGCGGGCGAGAAATCAACCGCGTTCAGAACATGCCCGTAAGGCGCGGCAGGCGTGGCCGAGACCATGAGCACCGGGCAGGAGACAAGAGAGATGATCCGTTCGGCCGTCGTCTGCCGGAAGATATCCGAAAAGGGCCTGTCTCGGTGCCGCCCGAGGATCAGGAGATCCGCCTTGCCGTTCATCGCCCGTTCGGCGACGACACGCGCCGGATCACCGGTGACGACCTCGATGTGAATATCCGCCTTGGGGGATTCGGGGAATGAAGCGACAATGCGCGTCAACTCGACCTCGGCCGCCTTTGCCACCTGCGCGGCAAGCGCGGACGGCAAGGCGTCATCTACGACGGTGAGAACCGTAAGCCGGGCCCCTTGCCGGATTGAGAGCAGGATCGCCCGGTGGACCGCCCGGTCCCCGCGATCGGAAAGATCGGTTGCAACAAAATAGCGCGGCATATGCGTCCTCCTCAACGACACTGTCGCCGGACAAATGGGCGCAGGCCCGCGCCGGATCAACGCGGCTGCGCCCTTTGGCCGCGTGGGTGCGCGCCGTTACCGCCTCAGAAGCCGGTCTCGCGCCGCATCGTCCAGCAACTCGCGCCCCGCCTCGGTGCCGAAATGCTGGCTCTGGCTGAGCCCCGGGAACCGGGCACGCACCTCGTCGGCAAGCTCGGGCGGCAGGCGGCTGATCGTCGCCTCGTTGACCATCAGGCTTTCGACCGGAACGCCTTCTGCGTAGATGATCTCATGCCGATCGAACACCAGGCAATGATAGTCGACGAAACCACCCTCGCGCCGCGCCACCCGGTCTCCATCGACCAGATGACGGGCCTGGACCAGCAGTTCGGCTGTATCGCCCACCCGCCGCCCGCGCTGATAGATGAAGATGCGGTGATGCGGGCTGACCACCAGGTCGGCGAGATTGCCGAGGGTTCCGGCCGCGATGACAATGGGGGCGAAGCCGCCGATGGCGCGCATCGTCGCCTTGCCGATCCAGCGTATGGGCTGCGCTCCGTGGTCACGCGTCAGCACCTCGTCGCCGGGCGCCAGCGCCTCGATCCGTCGCTGCGCACCACCGGGCAGCGTGATCATCGTGCCCGCTGCAAACGAGGTACAGACCACGTCGGTAATCCGCAGGCCGCTCAGATCCTCGCGGCTGGCGATCAGGGTGTAATCCGTCCGTGGTGCCATCGGCGACAGGGGGAGTGCAAATCCCGCGCCGGTCGCGGCATGGCGGACGAACAGCGTTTCCACCTGATCGCCGTCGGGCGTCATCAGCGTCAGGCCGGACATGAGCGAGATAATGTCGCCCGGTTGCCCGATTTCGGATCCTTCGGCAATGCAGAGCGACGCCGGATCGTTGCCCTCCGGATGCAGCAACAACCGCCGTGGCATAGCCCCGGGCGCAAGACGATAGATATCGCCGGGCTCGCAGCAGGCGGCCTCTGCAAGGGAATCGCCCAGATTGACGCCGCTCGTGACCTTCAGGTCATCGGCATCGTAGGCATGCGCCGTCTGGGCGGGCAGGGGCCGAATGGGATCGGGCATTTTCGGGATCCGGAGCGTCCATGTGGCGGTGGTATGGTCCGCATATCAGCGCCCCGGCTCTGGCGTCAACGCATGCGCGGGTTACGCACCGGAACCGGTGGGAAGAGTGGCACCCTTCGCTGATTGCGGTAAGCTCGCGCTGTCAGGACAGGAGGAGCGGAATGGATCTCGGGATTCGCGGAAAAAGGGCGCTCGTTTGCGCCTCGTCCAGGGGATTGGGGCGGGGTTGCGCCGAGGCGCTGGC
This sequence comes from Alphaproteobacteria bacterium, assembly GCA_030428915.1. GTDB lineage: Bacteria > Pseudomonadota > Alphaproteobacteria > Rhodobacterales > Rhodobacteraceae > Albidovulum. Next base: position 8,741 of record JAUIDM010000152.1, read on the forward strand.
AGCGGCAGGCGTCGACCTTGTTATGAATGCGCGTAGCGCCGGGGCGCTTGAGGAGACAGCCAGCACGATCCGCGCCGCTTATGGCGTGGCGGTGACCGCGGTCGCCGCCGATATCACCAGCGAGGCAGGCCGCGCCGAGGTTCTCGCCGCCGCCGGGACGGTCGATATCCTGCTCACCAATGCCGGCGGTCCGCCGCCGGGGCTTTGGTCGGACTGGGATCGGGGGGATTTCATCCGCGCGATTGACGCCAATATGCTGACCCCGATCGCATTGATGACCGCGCTCCTGCCCGGCATGATCGACAATGGCTGGGGCCGGGTGGTCAATATCACCTCGCAATCGGTCAAGGCCCCGATCGCCCAGCTTGGCCTTTCGAACGCGGCCCGCACGGGGCTTACCGGTTATGTCGCGGGAACCGCCCGGCAGGTCGCACCCCACGGGGTCACGATCAACAACCTTTTGCCCGGTATCCACGCGACCGACCGGGCCGACGCGCTTGATGGCGCGGCCGCCAATGCCCAGGGGATTACGCTTGATGAGGCCCGCGCCAACCGCGCCGCGACCATACCGGCCCGCCGTTACGGCACGGCGGAGGAGTTTGGCGCGATGTGCGCCTTCCTCTGTTCGGCCCATGCAGGCTTTATCGTCGGCCAGAACATCCTGCTCGACGGCGGCGCCATCAACGCGACCATCTGATCGTTCACTATCTGTCGCAAAATTTTCCGGGAGGTCCGGGGGGGCTGGCCCCCCCCCCGGCGGTTCGCGCCGGACCTTGTCCGGGGCGAATGCCGCTTGCTTGCGGCCCGCCCCGTGGCCTGCTATCCGGACTCAAGCCTGACGAAATTGCTCAGGGTTGGGGAAGGACGTGACCGCAA
>JAUIDM010000153.1 GCA_030428915.1 Alphaproteobacteria bacterium
TGGGGCCCAGCGTCACCTTCACCGCATCGGCGAGGATATTGACGCCTTTGAGCATACGGTCGCGGGCATCGGTGTTGAACTTGACGTCCTTAGCAGCCATTTTGCTTGCTCCTGGTTGTCTGAATTATGTTGAGGTCAGGGACGGTCTCAGGCGATGACGCCGAGAATGTCGCTTTCCTTCATGATCAGCATTTCGGCGCCGTCGATGGTCACTTCCGTGCCCGACCACTTGCCGAAGAGGATGCGGTCGCCGGACTTCACCGACGGCGCGATCAGTTCGCCCGAATCCTTGCGTGCGCCTTCGCCAACGGCGACAACTTCGCCCTCGGCCGGCTTTTCCTTGGCGCTGTCGGGGATGATCAGACCGCCCTTGGTCTTCTCGTCGCTTTCCACGCGCTTGACCAGCACACGGTCATGAAGCGGTTTGAATGCCATCTGGTAACTCTCCCTATGGGTTCCAGGTTTGAACAGGATTAGCACTCGGTCTTGGTGAGTGCTAACGGAGCGTAGTTAGGACCCGTCCGGCATCGTGTCAACTCCCGCTTTGCGTAAAATTGCCGTCCCCTCGGCATGGCTTTGCCACAGGCGCTGTGCAAGGATGGAACGACCCGGAATTTGCCCCGCGTATTGGAATGCCCCGTATGATCCGCACCGCCCTTTTCTGCCTTCTCCTCGTCGGTTCCGCTGCCGCCGCTTCGGCCAAATGTACCGGAACGGACTTGATGGAAACGCTGCCCGACGACCAGCGCGCCATGATCGATCAGAATATCGACGGGCTGCCCTTTGCACGCGGCAATGCCTGGACGGCGCGGCGCGGCGAGGAGGTCGTCCATATCGTCGGCACCTATCATCTGGACCATCCGCGCCATGACGATGTGCTCGAACGGTTCGCCCCTGCGATCGACAGTGCCCAGGTGGTCCTGGTGGAGGCAGGACCGGATGAGGAAGCGCGCCTGAAATCCGAGATGACGCGCGATCCGAGCCTCTTGTTCCTGACCTCCGGCCCGACCTTGCCCGAGCAATTGTCGGAAGAGGAATGGCAGGCGTTGTCGGCGGCGATGACTGCGCGCGGCATTCCGGCCTTCCTCGCCTCCAAGATGCAGCCTTGGTACGTCTCCATGATGCTCGGCATCCCGGCCTGCGCAATGGCAGAGATGGCAGAGGGTGTGAAGGGGCTCGATGGGCGCATCATCGCGCGGGCGGAACAGGCGGGCGTTCCGGTCCGCGCCCTTGAACCCTATGATACCGTCTTTCGGCTGTTCGACGGAATGGCGGCTGAAACCAAACTCGACATGATCCGCACCTCACTGGCCATGGACGGGCAGGCGGAGGACTACACTGCGACACTGGCGGCCGCCTATTTCGCCGAAGATGTACGCGTGACCTGGGAGCTGGGCCGTCTGGCAGCCTATGATATGCCGGGGATCACGAAGGCAGAGGTCGATACCCAGCTTGCAGAGATGGAAGAGGCGCTGATGAACCGCCGCAACCGTGCCTGGATACCGGTGATCGAGGCGGCGGCGGCCGATGGCCCGGTCTTTGCCGCGTTCGGCGCATTGCATCTGTCCGGAGAGGACGGTGTTCTGGCGCTTCTGGAAGCCGAGGGTTTCACCATAGAACGCCAAACCTTCTGAACCGGACCTGATCCAGCATAGCGCAGCTTGCTGCGCACGCTTTTTTACCAACGCATGGCAAGGGCAAGCCCCCGCGCCCCGTGACAAGCCCGGCAACAGCGCCTATAAGGCGCGCGATTTCAATTTCCCTGACGGATGACGCACATGATCAAGGTCTTCGGCCACAAATCCCCCGACACCGATTCCACCGGCTCGCCCATCATCTGGGCCTGGTACCTGACGGAGCACCGCAACCAGCCGGCCGAGGCCAAGCTTCTGGGCGAGCCGAACACCGAAGCGGCCTTCGTCCTGAAGAAATGGAACCTTGCCAAGCCCGAGATCATCTCGGGCGTCGCCGCAGGCGAGAAAGTCGTCATCGTCGACACGAACAACCCCGCCGAACTGCCGGAGGGTATCAATTCGGCAGAGATCGTCCAGATCATTGATCATCACAAGCTGACCGGCGGTCTGGAAACGGCCGCCCCCATCGACATCACGATCAAGCCACTCGCCTGCACCGCCACGATCATGCACAATCTGATGGGGCCGAACGCCGACAAGATGCCGCGCGACATCAAGGGCGCGATGCTCTCCTGCATCCTTTCCGACACGCTCGAGTTCCGCTCGCCGACGACGACCGATCAGGACAGGAAACTGGCGGAGGAACTGGCGGCGGATCTCGGCATCGACATCGCCGCCTATGCGGCCGAGATGTTCGAGGCGAAGTCCGACGTCGGCGCCTTCTCCGACGCCGAACTGCTCCGCATGGACAGCAAAGAATACAACGTCGCGGGCAAGGAGCTGCGCGTTTCGGTGCTCGAGACGACCGCCCCCAAGGTTGTCCTTGACCGCAAGGACAGCCTGATGAAGTCGATGGTCGATGTCGCGAAGGAGGATGGTGCGGATCAGGTCCTGCTTTTCGTCGTCGATATCCTCAAGGAAGAGGCGACGCTCCTGGTGCCGAACGATCTGGTCAAACAGATGGCCGAAGCCTCCTTCGGCGCGACCGTCACCGGCGACACCGTCGTTTTGCCTGGCATCATGAGCCGCAAGAAGCAGATCATCCCGGCGCTGAAACTCTGAGAGGCCGATTGACGTTATGATGGGGCGCCTCCGGGCGCCCTTACTTTTTCCAGGTCCGATCTGTAACAAGATCCAAAGCAATGGAGGCGCCAATGGCCCGCATCGTCCAGTCCCTCTCCGAAATCGGTGCCCAGTACGACGCACTGTTCTGCGACCTCTGGGGCTGCGTGCATGATGGGCTGAGGCCCTTCCCGGCTGCCGTCGCGGCTCTTCAGTCCTACCGCGCGCGGGGCGGCAAGGTCGTTCTGGTCACGAACTCGCCCCGCCCCCGTGCCGGTGTCGCTATGCAACTCGACGAGATCGGTGTGCCACGCGATGCCTGGGATACGATCGCCACATCGGGCGACAGCGCGCGGGCGGCGATGTTTCAGGGCGTTGTCGGTCACAACGTCCACTTCATCGGCAACCCTCAGACGGACAGCGGTTTTTTTGAACCGCTGAAGATCCTCGACGATCCGGTGAAGATCGATGTCGTACCGCTGGAAAAGGCGGAAGGCATCGTCTGCACCGGCCCACGTGATCCGCTGGCCGATCCGTCCGTCTACCGGCCGGAATTCCTCTATGCCAAGACAAAGGGGCTGAAGCTGCTCTGCGCCAATCCCGATATTGTCGTCGACCGTGGCGACAGCCGTGAATGGTGTGCCGGGGCGCTGGCGCAGCTTTACACCGAGATGGGCGGCGAGAGCCTCTATTTCGGCAAACCTCATCCGCCGATCTACGATCTGGCCCGGCGGCGGCTGACGGCATTGGATGACAGAGTGATCGACGACGGCCGCATTCTCGCCGTCGGGGACGGGATCGGCACCGATATCAAGGGAGGCATGGGCGAGGGCATCGACACGCTGTTCATCACCGGCGGGCTGGAAGCGGCACGGTTCGGCGCGAATATCGAAAATCCCGATGCAGGCCTGCTGGATGATTGGCTTGCCGGGATCGAAGTGACACCCACCTACAATATCGGTCGCCTGCGATAGATTATGACCAGACAGCAACAATCTTTCGATCCAGAGCTGAAAACTGTCAAATAGTTGCGCGCCCGCATTGCGCGATGACGCCGGTTAGCTTATGCTGCACTGCAACATGAGTTTTCGGGATTCGGGATGATGCTGGACAACCAACCGCGCGGAACGATCTGTATCGAGGATCTGGAGATCGGCATGACCCGCTATCTTCAGAAGACGATCACTGACCGCGATATCGAGATGTTCGCCGAGGTCTCGACGGACCACAATCCGGTGCATCTCGACGACGACTATGCCCGCGATACGATCTTCGAGGGCCGTATCGCCCATGGCATGCTGACTGCGGGCCTGATTTCGGCTGTGATCGGCGAACAGCTTCCCGGCCACGGCACGGTCTATCTTGGCCAGAGCCTCAAGTTCATGGCACCGGTTCGGCCCGGTGATACCGTCTATGCCGAGGTGAAGGTCACGGCAATTGACCACTCGCGCCGACGCGTCACCCTTGAAACCCACTGCGCGGTGGGCGATACGGTCGTTCTCAAGGGCGAGGCGCTGGTTCTGGCGCCAAGCCGCAAGTTCGACTGATAGCGGCGGGCTGCTCCCGCCAGACGGGGGCCGATGCGGACGCATTTCCACTGGACCGGATTGTCGGACGCTGACCGGGGTGCCTCGGTCGCGATGGGCAATTTCGACGGTGTCCATCTGGGCCATCAGGCGGTGATCGGTCAGGCGCGTCGCGCGGGCCTGCCGCTTGGCATCGTCACGTTCGAACCCCATCCGCGTCAGTTCTTTGCTCCGCAGGCACCGGCCTTCCGGCTGATGAACGCGGAGGCGCGCACCCACCGGCTGGAGAAGCTGGGCGTCGATCAGCTTTACGAGCTTCCCTTTGACGCCACCTTGTCCGGCATGGAGGCAGAGACCTTCGTTAGCGAGGTGCTGGTCGCGGGTCTTGGTGTGTCGCATGTCACGGTCGGCGCCGATTTCTGTTTCGGCAAGGGCCGCAAGGGCAATGCGGACACGCTCCGTCGCGCTGGTGAGGCGCACGGTTTCGGCGTCACCATCTCCGATCTGGTCAGCTTCGAGGGTGTGGAGGTCTCCTCCACCGCGATCCGCACCGCGTTGGCCGAGGGCCGTCCGCGAGATGCCGCTGCAATGTTGGGTCACTGGCACCGGATCGAGGGCGAGGTTTTGCACGGCGACAAAAGGGGTCGTGATCTGGGTTTTCCCACGGCGAATATGGCTGTCGCGGGGCTGCACCTGCCGAAACTCGGTGTTTATGCGGTCAAGGTCGATGTCCTGACAGGCCCGCATCAGGGCAGCTATAACGGCGCGGCGAGCCTTGGCGTGCGGCCGATGTTCGGAGAAAACAAGCCAAATCTGGAAAGCTTTCTCTTCGACTTCGATGGCAACCTTTACGGCCAGCATCTGTCGGTCGCGCTTGTCGACTATCTGCGCCCCGAGATGAAATTCGACGGTCTCGACGCTCTCGTCACCCAGATGCATTCCGATTGCGACCGGGCGCGCGGCATACTGGCGCATATGTGAGCGTTTTGTAGGGCTGGATTCAGGTCGCATAACTTTCGGAAACGGGACTTTGCAGACGATGGTGATCTGCGCAGAGGACCGAGCTTTTGTCGGGCGATCTCTGTCATGTCCGCGAGGGGAACATTCCGGCCGACCCATTCCCATCACGCGGCTTTTGCTTTCAGGCAATTGCGTCTGCGGCTACTGATGGGGAAAATGTGTCCGACCGGTCCCTCGGCCGGAAACGGACCGTTCGCAGCGAAAGATCGGAAACGTGCGTCTTCTCTTCTTGACCGCCCTGACCATGGTCGCCTTCGCCGCGAATTCGGTTCTGAACCGGATGGCCGTAGGGCCCGGTCTGATCGACCCCGTGACCTTCGCGGTCATCCGGCTTGTGTCCGGTGCGGCCATGCTGGCGCTGCTGGTGACAGCACGGGCCATTGCCGTGCATGCGGGGGTCTGGGCAGGGGGGAAGGGCAGGGTCATGGGGGTCCTGTCACTACTGCTTTACCTTTTCGGGTTCTCCTTCGCCTATGGAGCGCTTGATGCCGGGGCGGGGGCATTGATCCTTTTCGCCATGGTGCAGGTGACGATGTTTGTGGGTGCCCTCGTCGCCGGGGAGCGCATTCCGCCACGCCGATGGGTCGGATCGACATTCGCCTTCCTCGGTCTGCTCTACCTGCTTGCCCCGGGGTCGGGAGCGGGTGAGAGCCTGTTCCATGCCGGGTTGATGGCGGCGGCGGGTATCGGGTGGGGCCTCTATTCACTATCGGCGCGCGGCGCGCGCGATCCGCTTGGCGCGACCGCCTGGAACTTCATTCTCGGCGTCCCGCTGGCCCTGCTTGTCCTCGTCGCCATGCCCGCGATCGGTGACCTTTCGGGCAAGGGCATCCTTCTGGCATCCCTGTCGGGCGCGATGACATCGGCGCTTGGCTATGCGCTCTGGTACCGCATCCTGCCGCAGCTTGGCGCGGCACGCGGCGGTGTGGCGCAGTTGACAGTTCCGGTCATTGCGCTCGCTGGTGGCATGGTCTTCCTCGGCGAAAGCCTGACGCTCAGGTTCGCAATATCCGCGCTGATGGTTCTGGGCGGCGTCGCCTACGCGGTACGGACCGACCGGAAACAGCAGGCCTAGCCGCGCCCTCAGCCGAGCGCGCGCAAGAGGTCAAGTGAGGGCTCACCCGTGACGGCACGACCGCTCTGGGCCTCAAACGCGCTGATCGCTGCCCGGGTCTTGGGTCCGATCACGCCATCGGTGCCACCCGTATCGAAGCCACGCGCGGTCAGGCGGCGTTGCAGCGCAATGCGATCCTGCTTCGTCATGCCACTGGCATCGGGCGGGAAACTGCCACGCAGAGGGCCCGCCCCGGCGATCCGGTCCGCAAGATGGCCGACGCCGATCGCATAGGCGTCCGAATTGTTGTAGCGCTTGATGGCGGCGAAATTGCCGGTGACGGCAAAACTCGGCCCGCCGGGTTGGGGCTGGATCACCCGCCCGCCGGATGCCCCGGGGCCCGCCTCCGCGCCCCAGCGTACACCCCGCGTCCAACCGCTGCGCTGCAGATAGGAGGCCGTGGAGGCAAGCGAGTCGCTTGGATCTTCGGACCAGATGTCGCGCCTGCCATCCCCGGTGTAGTCCACGGCGTAGGAAAGGTAGGACGTGGGAATGAACTGGGTATGTCCCATCGCCCCGGCCCAACTGCCGGTCATGCGGTCCGCAGAGACGTCCCCGTTCTGCAGGATTTTCAGAGCCGCGACGAGCTGCTGTTCGAAGAATGAACCGCGCCGCCCGTCATAGGCCAGCGTAGATGTGGCCGAAATGACCGACACATCCCCTCTTCGCTCTCCGAAGAAGCTCTCCAGACCCCAGATTGCCGTAATGATCTCGGCATCGACGCCATAGCTAGCCTCCAGCGCGGCAAGCGTCCCTCGGTGTCGGGCAAAGGCGGCGCGGCCCTTGGCCACGCGTTCGTCCGACACGGCGATGGAGAGATAATCCTCCAGACTGCGCTTGAACTCGGTCTGGTTGCGGTCGCGTTCGATCACGCCGGGCAGATAGCCAGCGCCTCGGAACCCAGCGCGAAGCGTCGCATCCGACAGCCCGTAGCCTGCGGCGCGCGTCCGGAAGGCTGCGACCCATGCGTCATATCCCGCATTCGGAACCGGGCGCAGATCGTCGGCAAGCCCCCCTCCATTGCGGCTGACGATGCCCGCCGGCGTGTTGCTGGTGCAAGCGGCAAGGCCCGCAATCGCGATGCCAAAGCCGAACTGACGCCTCGAAATGCCCATATCCTCGCTCGCCCTGCTTCTTTTCGCGCCATGGTATAGCACCGCGCCGGATGCGCAATCCGTTCCATGCATCATGGCGGGGCCTTGCCGGGATCGGGTGGTATCACGCGGGATTGCCGAGCGCCGCCCGGCTTGCGATAGAGGGACATGACCGGGGCGGGGTGCCCGGCCGGAGGAGCGGTACATGTCCGAAGCAACGCGCGATATAGAAGCCCTGATCGACCTGATGGCCCGGCTTCCGGGGCTTGGCCCCCGTTCCGCGCGCCGGGCCGTTCTGCATCTGATCAAGAAACGCGGGCAGGTCATGGCACCCCTGGCGCAGGCAATGGCCGGGGTGGCCGCGACGGCGCGCGAATGCGCGACCTGCGGCAATATCGGCACGGCTGATACCTGTGATCTGTGCCGTGACGACCGTCGCGCGACGGGCGAGATCTGCGTGGTGGAGGATGTGGCCGATCTCTGGGCGATGGAACGGGGGCAGGCCTTCAAGGGGCGCTATCACGTGCTGGGCGGCACGCTCTCGGCGCTCGATGCGATCGGGCCGGACGAGTTGCGTATCCCAAAGCTTCTGACGCGGGTCAGGGATGAGAATGTCACCGAGGTCATCCTTGCGCTGAACGCCACCGTCGATGGCCAAACGACCGCCCATTACATCGCCGAGGCTCTGGAAGGCTCCGGCGTGACGGTGACATCTCTCGCGCAGGGTGTCCCCATCGGCGGCGAACTCGACTACCTCGATGACGGCACGATTCAGGCGGCACTCAGGGCGCGGAAGCAAGTCTGAGACGCGCCCCGAAAACATGGAAACCATACCGATGATCACCACAATACCCGGCCTGATGGACCGCGTCCGTGACCGCTTCGCCCATGTGGAGGCCTGCCCATTCGAAGGGCCCCGGATATTTTTCGAGAATGCCGGCGGGGCGCTTCGGCTGAAATCGGTGATAGCGACTTCGTCCGACTATGCGGGCTATCCCGACAATCAGGGGCGCGACAATCCGGCGTCGAAGGCGCTGATGGCAGCTATCGACAGGGGGCGTGCCGATATGCGGCTTTTCCTGAACGCACCCGGCGGTGAGGTCTTTGTCGGCGAAAGCGGAACGGAGGTGCTGTTTCGGCTGATCCGCACGGCGGCCCTCGGGGCGGAGCAGGGCGGGGTGATGCTGGGCTCGACGCTCGAACATCCCGCCTCGCGCAGTGCGATGGCGCGCTGGGCCGGGGTTACGGGGCGATCGCATGTGCTGGTGCCACATGACGATGCCAAGGGAACGGTCAGCCTGAATGCCTATCTCGAGGCGATCACGCCGGATGTGCGGGTCGCGACCATCGTCCAGACCTCGCCGGTGACAGGAATGGCGGTGGATGTTCCGGCGATTGCCGCCGCGATCCGCGATCGCGCGCCCGGGGCCTTCATCATCATCGACGGCATTCAGCATGCCAGCCACGGTCAGATAGACTGCGCCGCCTACGGCGCGGACGGCTATGCGGTCTCGCCCTACAAGGTCTTTTCCCGCCACGGCTACGGCCTGGGCTGGGCATCCGACCGGCTGACCTCCTGCGCCAAGGAGCAGATCGTCGATGGCCCCGACCGGGCGTGGGAACTGGGCACCCGCGATGCGGGGGCCTATGCGACATTCTCGGATGTGGTCGACTACTTCGACTGGCTGGGCGGCGAAGTGTCGGATGCGTCCGATCGCAGGGCGCGTGTCGAAGCCGCGGGACAGGCGATCCACGATCACGAGGCGCGGCTGATGCAGGCGATGCTGAACGGCACCGGCAACCTGCGCGGACTGGCGGAAATGCCCGGTGTTACGGTCATCGGTGGCATCGGAACAGACGGGCGGGAAGGCGTCGTATCGTTGACGCTGGAGGGCATGGACGCTGGCGCATTGGTCACGTTTCTTGCCACACGCGGCATCCGGGTCCATATCCGCAAGAACGACCACTATTGCGGGAATATCCTCGGTCCGCTCGGTCTCGCAGACTGCATCCGGGTTTCGGTCTGCCACTACAACACCGAGGCCGAAGTCGCCCGTTTCCTGACCGCGATGGAAGAGGCGATCGTGCGTTCGCGGTTATGACCGAGTACGTCACACATTCGAACTTTGGTTGAGTGGTGGCGAG